>NZ_JANQDJ010000062.1:0-26958 GCF_029891685.1 Umezakia ovalisporum Ak1311
CGCTCACAACTTCCCCTTAGACTTGGCTGCTGGTGAAGTTGCTCCTGTTGCTTTGACTGCTCCTGCAATCAACGGTTAATTTCAAGGCTTAATTTCTAAGCTCAGTTAAATAAGACTGAAACAAAAAGCGCCTCTCAGAAACGGGGGGCGTTTTTTGGTTTGGGTGGATATTGTGGATATTACTGTATTCCTAATATAGTTAAATCCAGAAGTGTTGAATCCTGCAATAAAAATTTACAATTTTTGCGTTTTACCTAGATAAAGTTCATTGTCTATTAAGAATAGAGTCATTAATTGCTCAAATTTTGTATCACCCACGCACAATTTGCACAGTCAACAGTCAACATTCCTGATAAAAAAATTTATACAAAGTTAAATGTCTTTAATTTAAAAAAGGTATAACCTTGTCATCTATCAAAAGGTAGATATTATAAATTTAACTATCAGCAAGACCTAGGCAAAACATAGTAAGATTAAGCCTATGGAAATCCTGCTACCCAACCACAAACAACCATAAAACCAGAATTTTTGGCAACATTATTTTCAACTCTCCAGAGGTAGATGACCTTGTTGCTGTCTCAGATAAAACCGTGCATAGCGCCCCTCAAGAGCTAACAGTTCTCTGTGGGTTCCTGATTCTATAACTTCTCCTCCTTCCAAAACCAAAATGCGATGGCATCTGCGGACAGTGCTTAAACGGTGAGCAATAATAAACACTGTCCTGTTGTGCATTAATCTTTCTAATGCTTCTTGCACCAATGCTTCTGACTCAGAATCTAAAGCTGATGTAGCTTCATCCAAAATCAAAATTTGCGGGTTGAGAAATATCGCACGAGCAATAGCTATTCTTTGGCGTTGTCCACCGGATAAATTAACTCCCCTCTCACCCACCCAAGTATAGTAACCCTCTGGTAACTGATTAATAAATTCGTGAGCATTAGCAACCTTAGCCGCCGCTGCAACTGCTTCCATATCAAAATAATTTTGTCCAAAAGCAATATTTTGAGCAATTGTCCCCGAAAACATCACCGTTTCTTGAGGAACAATACCAATTTGTCGCCGCAGACTATGAAGTTTCACATCACGAATATCTACACCATCAATCAAAACTTGACCGGCTTCTGGGTCATAAAAACGAGGAAGAAGATTGACAAATGTAGTTTTACCAGCACCGGAAGCACCAACCAGAGCGATAGCTTCTCCTGGTAATACCAATAAACTGATATTTTTTAATACAGATTCACCAGGTTTGTAGGCAAAAGACACATGACGATATTCTACTAGACCTTTAACTACAGGTAAGGCAATAGCATTGGGTTTTTCTACCACTATTGGTTGAATAGCCATCAATTCAAAAACCCGGTCCACCGAGGCCTCACCTTGTTTAAACTCATTGTAATTATTAGTAGTATGACCAATGGGATCAATTAACAACGCCGCCGCCGTCAAGTAACTAAAAAACTCTCCCACTGTTAAGTTATTTTGAGAAATTTGCCATGCCCCCACCATCAATAAAGATATAGCACTTACAGCTTCTAAAAACCCCACAATAGGGATTTGTACTGCTTTGAGCCGGTCAGCAGAATATTTTGCTTGGAAACTGCGTTCTGCTTCATTACCAAATCGAGCAATTTCATAATTTTCCGCCGCAAAAGCTTGTACTAAACGAATACCGCTAAATACCTCCGTCAGAATTGCCGATAAGCCAGAAACTCGATTTTGACTTTTCAAAGAATACTTACGCAACCTTTCGCCAAACCACCCAATTAAAATACCCATCAATGGCGCAACAATCACTGTAGCCAGTGTTAATTGCCAATTGAGGTAAATCATATAAATCGGTATGGCTAACAATTGCAAACTACAAGGAATAAAGTCGTGAAATACTTTATTCACCACCTCCCCAACACGGTCAATATCTTCTGTAAGCCGATAAGATAAATCACCTGCTTTTGCTGTTTCAAAATAGCTGAGATCAAGTTTTTGCAAATGAGAGTAAACCTCCTTGCGGAGATCAAAGGCCACCCTCAAAGCAACTTTCGCCATGTACATATCCTGGACAGACTGAAAAAAGCCACGCACCAGAAATACTAAAATCAAGATTCCAGCCAATTGAGCTATGGCCACCACGTTACCGGCGCCAAAGGGAGTTGCCAATTTACCCGCGAGATTAATTAACGTTAACGTTGCCACTACATAACCGATAATGCCAATAAATCCCTTAGTAATATTTTGCCAATGAGGACGTAAATAAGCTGATAATTGCCAGTAATTAGAACGAGTTTTCAAGCTGTAACTTCTTTTGGGTAGTTTCAGGATAATTATCTGTTTTTCTAGGCACAAAAAACTAATAAATAAATATTTGCCACAATTACTTCACATCAACAGAGTTAGTATTTACAGTTACAACTCTATTTATGACTGAGAAATATGACATTAATTTTAGTTTAGCCCTAGACCTTAGCCGAACTAACCTAGCCCCAGCACTGGTAAAATGTTTAACCAATGACTATGTTAGGCAAAATTCCAGATTAAGTGTAGGTAAGCGATACTTATAGTCAACCAGACTAACCCATTACACTACTCCCTACACTTTAGTTATTGATGTATTTGCGTTGCTTTCAGCATATGGTAAGTAATAATTAACTGAGTCAGCGCTAAAGGATAACTTTGCAAAGTTTCCCCAGTTGTCCCCGCAATTTTGCCCAATTCTGGATTACTTTCGCGATCGCACATATTTAACAAATAAGGCATATCCGAACATAAAATATGCTCCAACTTATTCACCTGTTCCAAAGTCGCATGACCATCAACTTCCAACACATCCACAGGTTTACCCATATCCCGGTCTAATCCCAGGCGAATCGCTGATTTAGAATTACCATCAGTTAAATTCAAAATTGAAGTAAAATCAGGATGGGGGATTGTGGGTCTCAACACCAAGCGCACATTTAAATGTCCGTTATTTTCCTCATATTCATCATTAGCTGGATAAAAACTCACCACTATATCCGACCATTGGCGCTGGGGACGAATAAAATTTTCCGAATCTGGTTCACGCTTTTCCAGTTCTGCCAATACCTGTTCAGGAGTGTAACCCCGTTTTTGAGTATCCCGTTTCACCTTCCACTGAGCCCGCACCCCCTCGGGAGGCGCAAGATAAACTTTCACATCGTAGGCATCACGAGCTGCACGGGTAAAATAACCAAGTAAGCCTTCAACTATCACAAACTTTTGAGGCTTAACATATTTTGGTGGTTCAAACGTCCCGGTTGCATGACTATAAACTGGTTTGAGAATCGGTTGTCCTGTGCGTAGCAACGATAGGTGCTGCTGCATGATATCTAAATGATTACAATCAGGATGAAGAGCAGTAATCCCAATTTCCCCACGTTGTTTACGATCATAACTGTGATAATCATCAGTACAGATCAGTGTCACATTCTCTGGTCCTAATATCTGAGCAATTCCCCTAGTCAGAGTTGTTTTACCCGCAGCACTATCACCGACAATACCCAAAATTATTGGACGGCCCATCATTCCCCTCCTGATACAAGCAAAAAGTGCAGTAACAAACTTTTCAAATGATAATGTTCTTCATTTTAAAAGGGAATTGACAAACTCATTCAAGCAAAATTGCTGACGCAACCTCTCTGTATACATAATTTATGATTTATATTGATTTATTTACAAAAAATTCAAAAAATTTATTTTCTATGTAAATAAATGCTAAATATCGTCAAATATTTGCAATATAGCCATCACATTGAACTCCCATCACCAACTTAGCCTAGCCATAATTACTCACTTAGTTAAGCAACACAAAACAGACAAATTTACTAACAATTGGGTGAATATAATTCCCTAGTACATCAACAAATTCTTTACTTACCACAGACTAATATTCCAGGACACTAACACTAATCCAAAGATGTGTTGCATATTAGCCCCATCTGACGAGGTTTGGTATATACCAGAGTAGTAAAGCAGTATTGGGAATTAAAACAGAGTAGAGATTATGTGATGCTGAATATTTCAGAATTAGACAAAATTGATAAATTTCGCCATCTTCAGTTAACCTTATGCCATCGCTGGCCAAGTGTTGAACTATTTGATAATAGTGAGGCAGATATATTAATCATTCCTTCCCTCAGCATCGACCAGCATGAACTTCATAAAATAGAAGGCCATGAACATTATGAAGAAAGATTATTATTTTCTTTAATGCGGTTGCGAAACCCACGCACTCGCTTAATTTACGTTACATCAATGCCCCTACATCCCAGTATTATTGATTATTATTTGCAACTATTACCCGGAATTCCTTTTTCCCATGCCCGTAATCGCTTACTGCTACTTTCTACCTACGACTCTTCTCTCAAACCCCTAACTACCAAGATTTTAGAACGTCCCCGACTGCTAGAGAGAATCCGCCAAGCATTGAGGCCAGAAAAATCATTCATGACCTGTTACAATTCTACATTTTTAGAAGCCGAATTGTCTCTCAGGTTGAAGGTACCATTGTATGCTGCTGCACCAGATTTACAAATTTGGGGGACAAAAAGTGGTAGTCGGCAAATCTTCGCAGAAAGCGCAGTTCCCCACCCAGATGGTAGCAAAAAAGTCTGGAATCAGCAAGATTTAGCAACAGTAGCCAGCAATTTATGGCGACGCCAACCAACATTACAAAGAATAGTCATCAAACTCAATGAAGGCATTTCAGGAGAAGGAAATGCACTGCTAGATTTGAGACCAATTCTGGATTTAGCACCAGGAAAAGTATCTCATAGCCAAACAGTAGCCGCCATTAGCCATGGCTTCTCCACCATGCGTTTTCAATCCACAAAAGAAAATTGGGGCAATTTTTCCCAAAGAATTCCCGAAATAGGAGCCATTGCTGAAGCCTTTATAGAAGGGGAAATTAAGCGCTCTCCAAGTGTCCAAGGACGCATTACACCCTCTGGTGGAGTAGAAATTCTCTCAACCCATGACCAAATTCTCGGTGGTCCAGACGGACAAATTTATCTTGGTTGTAGATTTCCTGCTGACTCCAGCTATCGATTGCAATTACAACAATGGGGTTTAGAAGTAGGTAAAAAACTCTCGGAAAAAGGTGCATTTGAACGATTTGGGGTAGATTTTGTCGCCATCGACAAAGGAAATAGAGAATGGGAAATTCAAGCAATTGAAATCAACCTACGTAAAGGTGGTACTACTCATCCCTTCATGACCCTGAAATTGTTAACAAACGGACACTACGACCTTTCCAACGGTTTATTTTACAGTCAGCAAGGGCGACCCAAATACTACATAGCCACCGACAACCTGCAAAAAGACCGTTATCGAGGATTGTTACCCAACGATTTAATGGATATTATCGCCCACCACCGACTGCACTTTGATAGCTGTACCGAAACAGGCACAGTTTTTCACCTCATGGGTTGTCTCTCCCAATTTGGCAAGTTAGGATTAACCAGCATTGGCGATTCCCCACAACAAGCCGAAGACATTTACAACAAAGTCATAAAAGTTCTAGACGAAGAAACCCCCAGCGAAAATCCACACTTACCTTTGTTCTCAGATTACACCTTCCCTATGGCCTGGGATGGATATAGCTAAGGACTGGGGCAAAATTCTTCCCATACCCAACACCACAGAACTCTGAGTTTAGTTTAATCAAAAAACCTGGGAGAAGTTTTTTACCACAATGGGTGAACCTCTCGTTAAATAAAGGTTCTAAGCATATTGGTCACCCAATTTTTTCCCAATAGATCACAAATTTATCCAGGTTGGCAAAATATCCTACAGATTTGCTTTCACCACCACCTAACCCAGTGGAAGTACATAGCCAAACCACAACCCAAATCAAAATTGTAGTTAATTTAATTCCCTTGTTAAATCATACTGACCTATTACTCTTTTTACCCGTGGGGGAGGGAGAGATTTTCTGCGAATTTGGCAGTTCCATGTCATTTTGAGCTAACCAGTCTTCAATGAGTTCGGCGGAAACATCAGACATATTCAGTCCTTTAAAAAAACAAACTGTTTTAAACCTGTCTTTCACTTCAGGGGACAGGTAAACCCGAATCGAAGCTTCTCCTTGTGCCACACTATACTCCAACTAATAAACTTATTTACTAGTTTATTGGTGTAATGGTTCATCGAGAAAAAATGTACATCAGTTGACTAATGCACTAATGCATTGGTATAGTATCACCTATACCCTAAGAAAGAGAAGAAACTCTATTGAACAGATGGCATAAAACAAAGTTAATAGAAGCTATAAAAACTCAACAGAAGCTAAATTATATCAAAAGCGCAAAAACAGCTAAATTAATATAAATTAAATTAATTTAGCCCACAAACAATACTTTCAACCACAGCTAACCAAATGATTGTCGTTCCACACAACACAAAAAATACTGACAAAAAAATTTTTCATCACTAAAGCCCTCACTACCAGTAGAAAAATCAGTTACCCTGGGCAAGATATTTACAAATTATCCTTTTTTCGCCCAAATTAAGGATAAAAAACCTCTAATCAATTAAAGATTTAGGAAATTAACAATGCTCAAAAACTTCTGGTACCCTTGCGAATTTAGTTCAGCCGTTACTAACAAGCCTAAACAAATTGTGATGTTAAACGAGAGATTTGTACTTTATCGCAACTCTCAAGGACAAGTAATTGCCTTAAAAGACCAGTGTTCCCATCGCGGTGCAGCCCTATCTATAGGCTGGCTAGAAGACAACTGTATCCGTTGTCCCTATCATGGATGGAAATTTCAAGCAGATGGAAAATGTGTGGAAATTCCTTCTAATGAAGTTGGTATATCCATCCCTAAAAGAGCCAACATAAATAGTTATCCAGTGCAAGAAAAATATGGTTTTATCTGGCTATTTTATGGAGATTTACCAGCAGAAAAACATCCACCAATTCCTGCTTTTCCAGAATATCAAGACCCCAAAATGCATCCGATTTATGTACAATACGAGATGCAAACTAACTACACCCGTGTCATAGAAAATGCTCTTGACCCAGCCCATCTTTATGCAGTTCACGCTAATTCATTTGGCGCAGGATTTGCAGAAGACCCCCAAGTAGAGAACTATGTAGTTCAAAATGAAGATTGGGGCATAAGTACCAAAATTGTCTACAGAAATTACACTCAACCAAAAAATGGTATTTTTAAAGCTTTTTTTCGACCCAAAAAAACACAATTAAATGCCAAAATTGCCTTTTACTTACCCAACATAACTAAATTTGAAAGCGACTTTGGTCGGGGAAAAATCATCAACTATGCCATTCACATCCCCGTAAATGAAAACAAAACCATTAGTAAACGAATTCAACTCCGTAACTTCTTCACATATTCTTGGGCAGATAAATTATTTGTCAACTTTCATCATCAGGTTGGTTTAGAAGATCAAATAGTAACCGAATCCCAATATCCCAAGTTAATACCTGATAATTTATCAGATGAAGTTCATGTTGCTGCTGATGCTTTAACCCTAGCTTATCGCCAGATGCGCCAAAAATATTTAGCTATGGGATGGGGTTTAAAATATCATCAAAATCAAGCACAACCTAACCACACCTCACAAATGAACTAAATTTACTTTTCAGCTTTGAAGCAAATAACTACCACAAACATCCACCGCAAAACATTATAAAAAATAGTATTACAACTTTAATAAAACAACATGGGAGATAAATATGTTAAAAAACTTTATGTTAAAAAACTTTTGGTATGCTTGTGAATTTAGCGCAGAAATTACCAATAAGCCCAAGCAAGTTTTAATCTTCAACCAGAGATTTGTTCTTTATCGCAACTTTCAGGGACAAATAATAGCTTTAAATGATCAGTGTCCCCATCGTGGTGCTGCTTTTTCTCTAGGTTGGATTGAAAAAGATTGTCTCCGTTGTCCCTATCATGGATGGAAATTTCAAGCAGATGGACAATGTATTGAAATTCCTTCCAATGCACCTGGTACACCAATACCCAAAAAAGCTCGTGTAGACAACTACCCAATTCAAGAAAAATATGGTTTCGTTTGGCTGTTTTATGGTGACTTACCAGAAGCACAACGTCCTCCCTTACCTACTTTCCCCGAAGATATGGTTTCCACTATGCGTCCTGTGTATGACCATAGTATAGATAATGCTAACTATGCTCGTCTAATGGAAGCTAATCTTGATTTTACCCATGTAATTGCAGTTCACAAAAAATCTTTTGGTCAGAGAATACCCATTAACAAAACTATTAAATATCAAGTAGAAAAATATGATTGGGGTGCCGTTGCCAAAGTTAACTATGAATCTTTAGGTAACGCCAAAAATTTCCTAAACTTTTTACTCGGTGGACGACCAGAATTAAAAACGAAATTAACCTTATATTTACCTAATGTTACCCTCGCCGAAATTAGTGTAGGTAGGGGTAGCAGATTTGATATTAAGTTTGGCATTTTAGTTGCTCATCTCCCTATTGATGAAAATAAAACTCGTGTCAAACGCGTTTTATATCGCAATGTTTTACCCCTACCCTGGCTAGATGGATTTTTTAGAAACATTGACCACAAACTAGCCCAAGAAGACACCGTAGTGGTTTCCACCTTAACCTCTCAATCAATACCGAAAATATCAGACGAACTTCATGTAGCTGCTGATGCTTTAGATATTACTTTTCGCCAATTTCTCCAAAAACATCAGGCTGGATTTCCTTTATCCCAGCACAATCAACAGCAACATTCCATTGACCCATCGAAACTCATGTTTTAGATCACAAAAATTCCTTTTGGCTGCAACTTGACAATTTTGTAGCACTCATGATTTTTAGCAAAAAAACACACATACACGCACTTCATCAATAGTGGGAAGATAAGTATGAACGATATCCTCCAACAATCAGTAGCACAACAACTAACAATGCGTGGAGTAATTGACAAGTTTTTCAAACAGACGTTTGATAATACTTGCAAAGCCCTAGAAGCGTTAGATGGTAAGCAGTTTTCTGAAAAGTCCTGGAATCGTGATCAAAATGGACACTGGACTGTTGGTGAAACTACTAAAGAGGCAGTATATATTGACCGTATTCTGCACAACGGTAATGTCTTAGAAAAAGTAGGAGTTAACTATGTAGCCATAGAAGGTGAGTTACCTCCGGGAATGTCCTTTCACAAATCAGGCGCTCTGGCTACGGATGTAGCCGACCGAATCACAACCAGCAAAGCTAACCGCTATTTCGCCACAGGTTCTAGCTTTGTCATCCATCCCCATAACCCAATGGCCCCCACTGCTCATACTAACTATCGCTATTTCGAGATTTGTCATAATCATCAACCTGTTTATTGGTGGCTCGGCGGCGGCGCTGATTTAACACCAGCATATCTTTTCGAGGAGGATGCAATTCATTTTCATCAAGTCCATAAACAAGTTTGTGATCAGTACAATTCTTCTTATTACCCCCAGTTTAAAAAGTTGTGTGACGAATATTTCCACATACCACATCGTGGAGAACATCGAGGTATAGGTGGAATCTTCTTCGACCATTTAAACAATGACAATCCTCAAAAATTGCTGTCATTTGTAACTAATTGTGCCAATGCTTTTATCCCTGCTTATATGCCCATTGTGGAAAAACGTAAAGATATGTACTTTACACAAGCAAATAAGTATTGGCAACATCTCATGCGTGGGCGTTATGTCGAGTTTATTTTGTCATGCGATCGCGGTATTCGTTTTGGTTTAGCTAGCGGTATGGTCAAGGAAGAAAGTGTGTTTAACTGTATGCCTCCTGCTGCAAGCTGGGAATACGATGATCAACCCATACCTGGTAGCCAAGAAGCAATATTAAAAGAAGTACTCAAAAATCCCCGTGACTGGCTATAAATTCTTTTCATTGCCAATGATAAACACTGTAACTAACGCAGCCCTACCGTGAAAACACTCAAATCAATTAACATCAGGCAATCAATAGCCAAAAGTTCATTCAAAAATCACCTTCAATTCCACACACAGCCACTACATATCATCATGACAAACTTCACTTTCAACAAAAACAAAGAACAGACATATATTACCAGCGAGCTAGAAATAGACATTGCCTTATCCTGTCTGAATGCTTGTAAATATGTACTAATTTGGATAATTTGCCTTTGTTTCTATTCTAGCATATAAAAGCATATTTACCATATCTTGTCGTGAGGTTGAAAGCCCCACCAAAACCAGAAACATAGTTGCCTATTCCTGCCTTAGACAAATAATGAAAACCCAGAGATCAGCCTAAAGCCTACCGTCTACTTTTTTACTATTAACTTATCAATCCCATTAGAATACCCTCGCCTTTATACATGGTAAATATCAATAGCTTTACTCAATACATAACCACACAAAAATGACCATAGAAAAAGAACTAGTTACAGGTAATCTCCGCATGGAAGATATCGTCAACCTTGATGAGTCTAAAGCCATGAATTTATTCAGAAAAAGATTACAAAAATACAAAAATTTGGCAGCAGAAAAAGGAGATACAGCCGCGTTTGAAGAAATGATGGAAAAATATCCTGAACAACAAAAAGCCTTGATGGGGACTTTCATTGAGCACAACACCCTAGCCAAAGGTTTCACCCAAGCCGCCCCCTTACTGCGACTAATGGGCTTTGTCATGGATGTAGTAGATATTTCTCAAAATGGTACAGATGCAGCATTAGAAATTCAAAGAGTTTGCCCAGTTTTATCCATTGCCAAAGAATACGGTTTTGATCATCCCTGTCGCATCTTTTGTGAAATGGAACAAGAAGCTACCAAAAGAGCCTTCCCCGGAATCAAAGCAGAAATTTTGAGCAAACAAGCAGAAGGTGACTGTGTTTGTATATTCAAATATGAAAGAACCACCAACAATCTGCCAATTACTCAGGCAAACAAACAAAGTAGTTTTACTCAGGTAATGTCTCGTACTCTATCCCTCATAGGATTAATTCCTACCATGTGCAAAATTGCTGTAAAAATGCTGAAAATGCGCTTCTTTAACTAAACTTTATTATCTCTCTGTGCTTTTTTTGTTCAAATTAAAATCAAAAGCTAGAATAAAAATATCAACTTATGAACAGTATTCTCCAAGATTTAAAAAACATCATCACCGGAGAAATTAGCAACCAATCATCGGATTTAGCAGAAGTTTCCCAAGATTTTGGTAACATCATTCAAAAAAAACCACAAATTGTTATTCGTCCCCAAAACTCCCGTGATATTGCCGCAGCAATTAAATATGCTGCCAAACAAGGTTTAACAATTTCCTCGCGAGCTGCGGGACGTTCCTTAAGTGGGCAATCTTTGAATGAAGGTGGAATCCTCCTAGATATGAGGAATCTTCATCAAATTCATAAATTACAACCCAAAGAACTTTGGTTTGAAGCTGATGCTGGTGTTACTTGGAAGCAAGTAATTGATACTGCCATACCTCATGGTGTAATTCCCCCTGTACTCACCAATAATTTTGATGTAACTGTGGGAGGAACTCTTTCTACCGCTGGTTTAGGTTTAAGTTCTTTTCGTTATGGTTCTCAAGCTGAAAATTGTTTAGGTTTAGAAGTTGTTACAGGTACTGGAGATATTGTCTGGTGTACACCCGCAGAAAATAGCGAACTTTTCCATCATGTTCTTTGTGGTTATGGTCAGTTTGGTATCATCACCAAAGTTAAAAATCGTCTCAGACAATATCGCCCTTACACTCGCAGTTATTTTCTTTGCTATGACAATTTAAATCAACTTTTAGATGATGCGCGTAGTTTAGTTACAGAAACTCCGATAGATGGTTTAGTATCTTTGTTTTCACCTTGCTTACAAGGAATGAGTAGGGCAAAAAACCCAATGAAACCCTTAATTCACTGGTTTTACAGGATGCAAATAACTGTAGAAGTTGATGATGTCAATCAAATTAATGATGCTGAATTCCTAGGTGATTTAAATTTTTATCGTCATATCCACACGGAAGACTTGACTTTTGCACAATTCATTCAACCACTAGGTCAAGTTCCTTATCCTGTAAATACTGCTAACACCTGGATAGATGTACTTTTACCAGCATCTCAAGCAAAGGAATTTATTGATATTGCTTTGGAACGTATACCTAGTTTCTTGGATTTTCGCACTTTACCCATAGGTTCCTTTTGCCTCAATTCTCGCCATCATAAATTGCCAATGTTTCCCTTACCTGATCATGATTTGATTATCGGCTTGGGAATGTATCCCACTATTCCTAAAACTCAGGTAGAACCTGTGTTACAGCAGTTAAATTTACTGACTGATTTAAGTTTGCAAATGGGTGGTAAAAGATATATGGCCACTTGGGCGCAGTTTGACTTACCAAGATGGCGATGGCAATTTGGTGATTATTGGCCAAAAGTCAATCACATAAAAAGAAAGTATGACCCGCTGGGTATTCTCAATCCTGGTTTTTTTCAGTATGAACAGCTTGTAGAAACAGGAGCAAACTAGAAAGATTTGTCCCCCACAACCCACTTCGTCGGTGAGGAGTCCTCACCATCAGCAAAAACCAGATTTCACGAATTATGACTGCTAGACAAGGAACGATAAAATGTTGCGAAATTCTGAGCAAATAAAGAATTATTCTTTATTTCCAGCCAATTTGCGTTGGTTAGCTGCACTGGGTATTACCTCACTGATGACCATAGCAGTGGGAGTCATCTATCTCACTCGTCCAACAACAACTTCCACTTCTGTTGTAACCACACAAGTTAGTCAACCAGTGATTCCTAAAGTTAATGCATTGGGAAGATTAGAACCAACAGGTAAAGTGATTAGGATATCTGCTCCCAGTGATGGGACTGGCGGTAGTCGTGTCGCCCAACTGTTAGTTAAAGAAGGTGAACAAGTTCGCGCCAAAGAAGTAATTGCTATTTTGGATAATCGCTATCGCTTACAAGCTAATCTCAAGGAAGCACAGCAACAAGTCCGAGTAGCGAAATCACGGTTAGCTCAAGTACAAGCCGGCGCACCACCAAGTGAAATATCAGCTAAAAAAGCCACTATCACAAATCTCCAAGCACAATTAGAGGGTGAAATTCAAACCCAACAAGCTACCATCGCTCGCCTAAAAGCTAAATTACAAAATGCGGAGATAGAATTTCGCCGCTATCAAAATCTTTACCAACAAGGTGCTATCGCCGCTTCTAACCTAGATACTCGCAGATTAACCTTAAAAACTGCCCAAGAAGAATTAAATGCCGCCCAAGCCAGTTTAGCAAAAACTCAACGCACCCTCACTGCCCAAATTCAAGAAGCCAAAGCTACTTTAGAGCAAACAGCCGAAGTACGTCCCACAGATGTAGCCACAGCACAGGCAGAAGTAGATAGCGCCATGGCCACCGTGGAAAAAATGCAAGTAGAGCTTAATTTAGCATATATTCGTGCACCACAAGCAGGTCAAATTCTACGAATTATAGCTCGTCCCGGTGAAACCATCGACCAACAAGGAATTGTGGAACTTGGACAAACTGATCAAATGTATGCGATCGCAGAAATCTATGAAAGTGACATTGGCAAAATTCGCCTTAGTCAAACTGCCATCATTACCAGTCCCAGCAATGCTTTTGAGGGTGAATTAACGGGAATAGTAGATCACATTGGCTTCAAAGTAGCCAAAAAAGATGTATTAGACAGTGACCCCACAGCAGCTACAGATGCCAGAGTCATTGAAGCTAAAATTCGTTTAAATAGAGCATCTAGTCAGAAAGTAGCTCATTTCACTAATCTTCAGGTAAATGTTGCAATAGACATTAGTCCATAATTACTAATGATTTGCTTTTCTTTCCACCTCCCCATGTTTCAACCTAAAATACCTTTGGCTTGGCGGCAACTAATGAAGCAAAAAGGGCGATTTATTATTGCTATTTGCGGAATTACTTTTGCTGACTTTTTAATGTTAATGCAATTAGGTTTTCAGTCAGCTTTATATGATAGTAATACCAGATTTCATCAGCTTTTACAAGGAGATTTAGTATTAGTTAGTCCCCAAGCACAAAACTTGGGACTTCTCAGTACTTTTCCTCGTCGTCGTTTATTTCAGGCTGCCAACTTATCAGAAGTTGAGTCAATTAATCCTGTCTATGCCCGCTTAGGTGTTTGGAAAAGTCCCCAAACCAAGTTAGATGAATCAATTTTAGTCATCGGCTTTAATCCAGAACAACCTGCCTTCAATTTGCCAGCAGTTAATCAAAAATTGGATCAGATTAAATATCCCAACACGCTGTTATTTGACCGTAACTCTAGCGGCAAATATCAACAAATCATCGCTCAAATATCCCATGGTAAACCTGTAACCACAGAACTCCAAGGGCGTAAAGTGCAAATTAGCGGTTTGTACGAAGTTGGTGCTTCTTTTGTAGCCAATGGTAGTGTTATCACCAGTGACCAGAACTACTTAAGGATATTTTCAACACAACAACCAGGTCAAGTTAACTTAGGCTTAATTAAGCTTAAACCTGGTAGTGATCCTAATCTAGTGGCCAAAGCATTGCAATCTTACTTAACTAAAGATGTACAAGTTTTCACCCGTCAAGAATTTATTGATTTTGAAAAGCAATATTGGCAAGAAAATGGTGCCATTGGTTTTATTTTTTCCTTGGGTGTCGCCATCGGCTTTTTAGTCGGTGTAATTATTGTATATCAAATTATTTACAGTGGTGTTATGGATCACTTACCTGAATATGCCACCCTCAAAGCAATGGGTTATAGCAACACCTACTTACTATTGGTTGTATTTCAAGAAGCATTAATATTAGCTATATGCGGGTTTATACCTGGTGCTTCTGTTTCTTTTCTGATGTATATTTTCACTGGCAACGTCACCAAGTTACCACTATTTATGACACCTGACCGGATAATTTTCATATTAATATTAACTATCATAATGTGTCTAATTTCCGGCGCCATCGCCATGGGAAAATTAAACTCAGCAGACCCAGCAGATATCTTTTAATATACCCCCCCACTTCTCAAAAAAGTAGAGGGATCTGCTTAGAGCTAATTACGATTCAGGCACTATTGCCACACCGTCCTTGAGATTTAAAAGTCCTGATGTCACAATTTTCTCATCTGGCTGTAATCCTGCCAAAACTTGGTAATAATCATCTTTAATATTGCCTAACTTTAACCGCCTTTGCCGAGCTATCAATTGAGATACCCCTTGTGAAGACTCTTGAGCTTTGATCACATAAACAAAAGTTTCCCCACCTTGATGAGACACTGCTTTTGTAGGAATTAACACCCCAGAACGCTGATTCCAAATCACCCTCGCCCGGACTAATTGATCAGGTCGTAACTCACCTGCGGAATTATTAAAAATAGCCTTAATGAGGATTTCTGGCTCCTCACTCTTAGGATCAGAAGTAATTAAGGATATTTTACTAGTACTGAGAACTTCACCTTGTGGATTTAAAACCTCTACAGGCATTCCCTTACGTAATTGGGTGCTTTGTTCCGATGGAACAGAAATGTTTACTTCTAAAGGTTTATTCTGAGAAACAGTAACCAAGGGAGTAGAAGTATTGACTAAATCACCTACTTTGACTGCAATTTCCCCAATTGTGCCCCTAAAAGGTGCTGTAATTTGATAATTCCGACGCTGAAATTTTCGGTTTTTAATATTTTCCTCAGCTTGTTGCAAAACTTTTTCAGCCTCTAATATTATGCTTTTCTCCCCTTCAATCTGAGAATTAATTGCACTTAAATTAGCCTTAGCCCTAGCCAATCTACTAGCATAGTAATCCCTAGAACTTCGGGATACAGCTCCTTGAGCCGCCAGTTCAGCATACCTTTCATAGTCCTGTTGCTGCAATTGCAAATCAGCAATGTGAGATTGGCGTGTTGCTTCTAGGGATTTAAGTTTAGCACGAGCATTTTCCTGTTGTATCAAAGCAGCCTGATGAGTAGCATTAATTTCATCAATTGTTGGTGCTATAGAATCCACTTGAATAATTGCTCTTCCTGCTACAACTGGATCTCCCGATTTAACAAATACTTGGGTAACTTCTCCCGGAATTTTTGACCGCATCTTTATAGAACGCTGAGACTCCAAGCTAGCAACAAAGTCTGAACTTTCGTCAACTGTACCAACTTTTACTGGTGATACCTTAACTCTCACCCCTGGAGTCTTACTATTAGTAACTGTCCCTTCATATCTAGGAATAAACATCCGCCACACAATAGCCGTTCCACCACCAATAATCAGTATAAAAGCCAACATTAATTTTAGCCACCGCCGTTGTTTAAAAGATGACTGATAAGAAGTTTGTGAAAGATTTTTTTCAAAATTAGTTTGCGGATCAGGGGATGTCATAGGAAAATTAAAAACTAATTAACTAACACTAAATCACGATTTTGTATTTAGCTATCAACATCATTAACTTAGCTGAAAAGTTGGTGAACCATGATGTGTTGACATTTAAATATACTGCTTAACTAATTAAGCTTAAATCTATCCCAAGGTAAATGATAAAAACTCGTTAAAAGTGAATAACAGAAACTTTTTTCTTCAGCGCTGCCATACTTTCCCACACCAAATCTAAATACAATATGCTGAAAATAATTCATAATTCGTAGTTAAAAACACATTGAGTAATAAATCCCAACAGTGTAAATATTATCTGGATTTCTGTTTTTGTCATTGAACAATCAAGAAAACTGTATTATTAATTACGAATTACAAATTACAAATTACAAATTACAAATCATAGACTACTCATGGCTTTCGCAAATAGCCGAGAAACAAAAGGTAAAATATCCCGGTTTTTAGCATTAGCTTTACCTTCAGTAAATACCACTAAAATGTAAGGACGCTGTTCTGGTAACTCAATATATGCTGCATCATGACGAACTTGACTTGTCCAACCAGCCTTTGACCAAATTTGAGCATCTTGAGCCACACCACCACCCAGAAACCCTGTTACCTGGTCTTCTTCAACATCAGTAGGCAAATCATCCAAATTGAGACTACGTTTGAGCAAATCCATCATAGCTTGCGATCGCCGACTAGAAACTGCCACCCCACCCACAATACTATGAAGTAACTTAGCCGTAGCATTGGTCGTTAGCATATTGCGATTATCTAGCATTGCCCCATAGAATGCCCGTTCCCTACCATAGGGTCCATCACCCCAAGTTTTTTGACAAACGTTAATTGTCTCCATTTCTTCCCAGCCTAAAGACTGGTAGTAGCGGTTAACAATATTACGCTGATATTTCCAAGTTTCAAAAGGCCCAACAGGCAACTCTGGTCCTGAAGTAGTGCCACTCAGAATATCCACAATTAAGCTAGTAGCATCATTACTAGAGTCAACCATCATATCTCTTAAAGCCCGTTCCAATTCCTCAGCAGGTTGGGTCATGCCTTTTTCCAGCCATTCGTTGACTGCTACCAAATAAAATAATTTGACTACACTCCCAGGATAAATTCGTTCAACACCGCGATAAGCAAAACCACGAACTGTATGATTCCAAAAAGCGTCAGGAGTCAAAGCACCGCCAGTATTCACAGGTACTGGGGGATCATAAACAATCCAAGTTAGAGCGACTTGGTTACGAGCTAACCTAGGAAATGTTGCCCAAGTTGCCTCTAAAATGCCATTACCAAGATTTTCGAGTTGTTCGTCTTTTCTAAAGAAAATCATCGTAGAATGCTCTCTAATCCAGAATCCCAAATCCTAAATTTGACATCGGCAGAATACCACTGTTGCGCCGACTTGAATTTATATGATTCCCCCCAATGCACGCGCCTGACAACTCAAGCAGCTGCTGGGCGACATTTACGGGTAACATCAAATCATCAAGAGTCAGCAGTTGAGGTGTGTTTGTGTGAGGATGACTATCCAGGGTGGGTATCCTTTGCCGATTTGGGTATATTACAACCTGCTACTGTACTTTATCAGGCTAAATCATTTTCCGAGCTTGACATTACAAAACTACTACCAAGTGTTATTGCTTTTACCCAAAAAGCCATGCAACAGTCCAATTATTATCTGTGGGGTGGTACAGTCAGTCCAAATTACGACTGTTCAGGCTTAATGCAGGCTGCTTTTGTTTCCGTGGGTATTTGGTTACCCAGAGATGCTTATCAACAAGAAGCTTTCACTCAAAAAATTCACATTTCTGACTTACAACCTGGGAATTTAGTGTTTTTTGGCACTACCGCCAAAGCCACTCATGTGGGTTTATATTTAGGTGATGGTTATTACATTCACAGTTCCGGAAAAAATCAGGGACGCAATGGAATTGGCATTGATATTCTCTCAAAACAGGGAGATATGGTAAGTCAGTCATATTATCAGCAGCTGCGAGGTGCTGGTAGGGTAATCCAAAATTATAAACCACAGAAACGTTGAAGACGCTGAAGAACATGAGGAGTGGGTTAATTTCCCAAAGTTTAAATCAACAAAATGAAATGAGTTCGGTCATTGTCCCCGATGTTTCGGTGGTGATACCAGTACGGGACGAACTAGAAAGTCTGCCACTTTTGCTGGAAGCCATCGCTTCTAGTCTCACCGCCGATAATTTTAGCTATGAAATTATCTGTGTGGACGATGGTTCCACAGATGGTTCAGATCAATTCCTCAAGGAACAAGCACAAATCCGTACTGATTTAAAAGCGGTACTTCTACGGCGGAATTACGGTCAAAGTGCAGCAATGGCCGCTGGGTTTAATTATGCCATCGGGAAAGTGATTGTCACCTTAGATGCTGACCTGCAAAATGACCCGGCTGATATCCCCCTATTATTGGCTAAGTTAGAAGAAGGCTATGATTTGGTGAGTGGTTGGCGACATAAACGCCAAGATGCTCTCGTTTCACGGTTAATACCTTCTAAAATTGCCAATTGGCTCATTGGCAAGGTAACAGAAGTTAAGCTACATGATTACGGTTGTTCCCTTAAAGCTTATCGGTCAGAACTTGTAGCAGATATGAATCTATACGGGGAACTGCACCGATTTTTACCCGCCTTAGCTTACATTGAAGGAGCGCGCATTACCGAAATCCCAGTACGTCACCATGCTCGGCGTTTTGGTCGCAGTAAGTATGGAATTTGGCGGACGTTTCGCGTCATGATGGATTTGTTAACTATTTACTTTATGAAAAAGTTTCTCACCCGCCCCATGCACGTTTTTGGGCTGTTGGGTCTCATTTCCATAGTGACAGGAACATTAATCGGGATTTACTTAACTTTTATTAAATTGGCTTTAGGTCAATCAATTGGCAGTCGCCCCCTACTGATTTTGGCCGTTCTCCTGGTAGTCACTGGAGTACAGCTGTTTTGCTTTGGTCTGTTAGCTGAATTATTGATGCGTACTTACCATGAATCTCAAGGTCGTCCCATCTATCGAGTCCGAGAAGTAGTAGCCAAAAATGTTAAGTAAAGTAACAATATGAGAAACACCCTGCAAAAAAACTGAAATCTACCTTGAAAGTTCTTCACACATTAGAACCTGAACTAAGACGTAACCTGCTGATTTTATTTACAGCAGGTTTATTGTTCTGGTCTAGCCTTGCCTCTTTATTGCCCACCTTACCTCTATATATCGAAGACATTGGCGCCAACAGTCAACAGATTGGCATTATTATGGGCAGTTTTGCCATCGGTATGTTAATGTTTCGCCCTTGGTGTAGCGATCTAGCAGATCGCCGGGGTCGTAAGATAGTCTTGCTAATTGGTATGTCAACAGTTGCCATCGCACCTCTGGGTTATCTGTTAGCAAGGTCAATTATCCCATTAATGGTCTTACGCGCCTTTCACGGCATCAGTCTCGCCGCTTTCGGTACTGCCTACATCGCATTGGTGGGAGATTTAGCCCCTAGCAAAAATCGGGGTGAAATTATTGGCTACATGAGTTTAGTCAACCCCATTGGTGCAGCCATTGGGCCAGCATTGGGGGGATATTTACAAGCAGTAGTGGGCTACACCCCATTATTTTTAGTATCTGCGGCTTTAGGCTTTGCTGGAATGTTGTGTATTGTACCCATCGTCAATCCATCTATTAACGAAAAACTAGACAACAACGCCGATGACAATCTATTTTGGCGACTATTGTTGACTCCCCGTGTGCGTATACCAGCAATAGTCATGTTGTTGATTGGTATGGTTTTAGGCACTTTGCACACCTTTGTACCACTATTTATCAAATCAACCAATATAGACTTGAATCCAGGACTATTTTACACAGTAGCCGCCGTTGCTAGTTTTAATGTCAGGTTATTCATTGGTCGTGCCTCTGATCGCTATGGTAGAGGTTTGTTTATCACCCTCAGCTTGATTGCCTTCACCTTATCCATGATAGGTATATGGCAAGCTAACAGCGCCCCTGTTTTCTTATTATCAGCACTAGTCGAAGGTGCTGCTTCTGGGACAGCAATTCCCATGATGGCAGTAATGATGACAGACCGCGCCCGTCCTCATGAACGAGGAAGGATTTTTGGCGTATCTTTGGTGGGGTTGGACATTGGCATTGGCATCGCCGGGCCTGCCCTCGGTGCTATTGCCGAACAAGTAGGCTACCGCCATATGTTTGGTTATGCTGCCGGGTTAACTCTCCTGGCCACCATGATATTTCTCACCCAATCCAGCCATAACCTCACTAATTCTCTGCGCTTTGCTTTGGGGCGTGCTCAAGATAGTTATTCCTCAGACAATGGCAACTAAACACCAAAAAAGGCAAAATAGAATCACTCTACTCTGCCTTTTTCTTTCATCAGACGGGCGAGGAGGGATTCGAACCCCCGACACCGTGGTCCGTAGCCACGTGCTCTAGTCCACTGAGCTACACACCCTCACTAGATTCCAATCGTAGCACGTACTATTAAAAAAATGCAAGACAATTTTTTAGTTAATTCTGCCCCCTTAACCCACCTTGATTCTCAAGGCCAAACACAGATGGTGGATGTCTCCGGTAAAGTCCCTACCATCAGGGAAGCCCTAGCTATGGCTAAGGTGCGAATGTTACCAGAAACCTTTGCCGCAATTCAAGCTGGCAATACCCCAAAAGGCGATGTCTTGGCAACCGCCAGGTTAGCAGGAATTATGGCAGCTAAACAAACCGCCACATTGATTCCCCTGTGTCATCCTTTACCACTACAAAAAACTACAGTAGAAGTCACACCCGACCCCCAACTTCCCGGTTATCAAATTCATGCCACAGTCAAAACTAAAGCCGAAACCGGTGTAGAAATGGAAGCCCTAACCGCTGTTTCTGTAGCGGCTTTGACTTTGTACGATATGGCCAAGGCTTTAGAAAAATCTATTCAAATTGAGTCCATTCAACTGCTAAGTAAAACTGGCGGCAAATCAGGTAACTATACATCTCCCACAACATAACTTCACAATTCTCAATACTCACTTTTTCTGTCTTCTCACCAGAAAACCCCAAAAACCTTAGAATGAGTAAATACATGGCAAACAGCTGTGTTTCTACTCTGTTGAAGTTTGTAATAAATATTTATGCCTCCTCGTTGGCCCCGCAAACCCGACCGCAAAGACCCAGCATTCCGCAAGCTAGATGACCGGATGAATTTTGCTGTGCACGTAGCACTTACTACAGCTGTTAATTCTGGTTTATGGTTTGTCCACAACTTAAAGGCAGCCTCTTGGCAGTGGCTACCCTGGTTAACAGCAGGTTGGATATTAGTATTGTTACTGCATCTGATTTATATTAGTGCCATCGCTAACTATGGCGAAACTCCACCCAAATCCACCTGAAGAAGGACTGTTAAGCTAGGGCAATTGTGACCTGGGTCAGTAGACTTAGCTTGATAATTACGCGATAATGTTAAAGAAGCTGATACTTAACGCTCTTTAGTTAATACAAGGTGATTTTTATGGCTACTACTAACACCGCAGAATTACTAGAAACCCTAGCTGCTGAAATTGGCGAAGCCGTTTATATGGACATTGCCAAGTGGCATCTTTATTTATCAGATGCCAAACTAAACACTGTAGTTGCTGAACATATGTATCCCTTAATTAGTTCCAAAACTGTCAATGAAGACCGAGTTATGGCAGTTTTGGAATCTATACCGGTCAAAATTGGCGGCGGGAGAAAAGAATTGCCTTTAATTGATCTACTACCACTACAATGTCAAGTCAACTTAGTAGATATTTTAGAGAGATATCAAAGCGAGTTTTAATTTCCCTCTCCTGAATATTCATCAAGTGAACATACACAACTCATTATTGCAAATGTAATGAGGTTACTTGTATGTTTTTACAACTCAAAGATTCCAACCAAATTATTAAAGTCCTTGATTTTCTAGAATTAATTGACCCCAATAGTAATATTATTCACGGCCAAGACCAATTAGGTCAAGAAGAACAAGAACCTGATACCTACAAAAAACAAAGTCTTGTATTCCCCTCTGGTGAAAATCTACCACGCTGTTGGGTTGATCCCAATTATCGACATCCTGAACTTTGCACATCCCCTCACTAACACTAATTGCCAGCAGAAACCACCGGTTCTTCCACATCCTTAGTCTGTGAATTGGGGAAAAATGCCCTAGTGATCCAGGAGGTGACTATATGAGACAATAAACCTAGAGGTCCAGCAAACAAACATAAAGCCAGAGAATGAATTGTCCAGATACCTGTTTTCTGACCCTCTAAATATATCCAACGACCCACAAATAAATCCATCACCAGGAAATGAATCCAACCGGTTGCAGCAGCTGTTTCATCAGTAAAAAATCGCGCAATATCTGCTAACTGGGGATTAGATAAAGCCGCAGCATTTTCTGGGTTAATACTATTGACAAACAGATACAAATATGCAGCAGCTAAAACTACAAAAGGTAGATATGATGCCATTACCCACCGTGTAAATTTCCAGTTAGGTAAGAAAATCATTAACGCCCAAAAGGGTAAAACGAAAATATTGGCAATGTCAAATAGTTGAGAGATATTCATAAATTTGCGGTGATTATAAAGCTACTAATTGAGATGCTATTTCCGCAGGTTTCAAATCACGACCAATGAAAACTAAACTAGTTTGTTTAGGCTCTTGGACTTTCCATGGGCGATCGTAGAATCTGTCAAACCGCGTTCCCACACCTTGCATTACTAAGCGCATGGACTTATTTGGTACAGCCACAAAGCCTTTAATCCGATAGATTTCCTGTTGATGTGCTAGTTGTTGCAGTTGCTGTTGTAGCTTTTCCGGGTCAAAGCTCCGGTCTAATACTAAGTGAGTCGAGGTAATTTCTTCGTCGTGTTCGTGGTCTTCCTCGTTGTCGTGGTGACTGGGACGACTATCTAAATTATCTTCAACTGCGGCTTGAAATCCCAGTAAAATAGAAGCATCCACTGTACCGCCATTGCTTTCCACAATCTTCACCACCCTGGGTAACTCTTGCTTAATTAGTTCCTCAACTTCCAGCTTTGTCTCCAGATCCACTAAATCAGTTTTATTCAACACCACCAAATCTGCACAGGCCAATTGGTCTTCAAACAGTTCTTGTAAGGGTGTTTCATGTTCTAGGCTATCATCTCCTTGGCGTTGAGCAGCTATGGCCTCCGGGTCTCTAGCAAATGTGCCCGATGCTACCGCCGCACAGTCTACCACGGTAATCACTGCATCCACTGTAGCAGCGGCGCGAATTTCTTGCCAACGAAAGGCTTTAACTAAAGGTTTTGGTAAAGCTAAACCAGAAGTTTCAATCACAATACAGTCAATGCTATCTCGCCGCTTAATTAACTGCTGCATCGTGGGATAAAACTCTTCTTGCACAGTACAGCATAAGCAGCCGTTAGTTAACTCGAAGATATTACTCCCCTCTTCCCCATCTTCAGGGCAAATCTCACAGGATTTTAACAACTCACCATCAATACCCAGTTCCCCAAACTCATTGACTAACACCGCAATACGGCGACCTTGGTTGTTTTGTAGTAGGTGGCGAATTAAGCTAGTCTTACCACTGCCTAAAAAACCTGTAATCACTGTTACTGGTATTTTACCGGACATTATATACTACCTTGACTTTCTGCGCGACAAACAAAAATTATATACTCATGATAAGCTGGAACTTAGACTAAATTTTTACATAGTTGATATAATACTTTCCGAGTATTTCATGTGTAATTATACTATCAAAATTACCAGGGCTGTTTTTCGGCATATCCTAAAGTTACATAATTACTTTGACGATATAGCAAGAGTCTTAACAGACCTGAGTCAGGGAAACCTGGGAGATACAAGAGGCTTAGAAGGATACCAAAATTTATGGCGCACTAGAAGAGGTGATATTAGAGTTGTTTGGACTCAAAATAATTATGAAATTTTAGTAATTGCGGCGGGGTTAAGACGTGATATTTATAATAGAATTCCCGTGAATGTAAATCCAGAAGGTGCTATCACACTAGCGGAGTTACTGGGAATTGAAGAAACACGTCTAGAGCATCTTCCCACTTACCAATTTAATCATAACCGAGTTACTTCTTGGTATGAGTTTGTTTATGGTGGTTACTTGTATTCGCCTCTTCTTACCCGTGAGCAACAAGCAATTTCTAAGCAATTAATAACCGCTGCACCACCAAATCATACTTCAATTAATAGCTTTTTATTACAGAGCGCACCAGGTACAGGTAAAACAGTATGTGCTGCTTTAATAGCTTGTGAATTATTTGATAACCAAGGTTGGAATGTTGCCTTAATTGTTCCCGAAGCTTTACTTTCTGATCTTAAAAATTTTACTGAGATAAAATCAACTTTACAGGAGCCAGAGTTCAATTCACAAGACCAAAGGCCGCATTTTTTCCTAGGTACTTTTAAACAGTGGTTGCAGCAAGGGGAACCAAACATATATGCTCAGATTGCTACGGATAAAGAAGAGTTAAGTGCTTTACAACAAGAACTCCGAAGAGTTGATAATCGGGATTTACTGTTGTTTAGGGCATTTGTGCTCAACGAAGATAATTTAGGCAACCTAAACAATAATAGAACTTATATAGAAAATAGAGCGCTAATCCAACAACTAAGAGGAGTTAATATAAACAACTGGAAAAAAACACTAGGAGATAAAAAAACTTGGCTAGAGGGGTTAAGAGAAATTACAGAAACTATACCTCCACCAGAAGGAATTAAAACGCTGTTTATATTTGATGAAGCTCAAGATTATTTAATGGCTGAAATTGAAGCTATCAAAAAAATGTTGTTAAGATGGCATCAACATAACCATTCTCATGTCCTCTGGCTCTTAGGAGATATGAATCAAAGGATTCAACCTACTGGTTTTGATTGGGGACAATTACAACTGAACATAACACATTCTCTGACATACAATTATCGCAATACCCAGCGTATTTTAGAATTTGCCAATATTTTTCACTCTTTTGCAAGACAAGCTAACTCACAAAACCAAGGAAGATGGTTACCTCATCCTAGTAATCCTAACAACTGTTTTGAAGAGGGTGAACAGGTAAGGATTTTAGAATGCAAGTCACCAGAAGAATTGTCAAAAGTTCTCTCTCGACTCAATGACAGGGTATTAAATCGAGATGATCGCTATCTTCTGCAAAGAATTTCTAGCCGTGTCAAGTTAATTTATCAAAATATTGCTCATATTCCTCCAAAAGTTCAGAAGTTATCGGGAATAGATTACCTGAATGTTACCCAAGCTAAAGGGAGGGAGTTTGACGGTTGTGTGGCTTTTTCCGTATTCCAGGGACAAGGAAAACTATCAATGGAAGAAGCAAGCAATTTATATACAATTTTTACTAGACCTCGTTATAGATTACTAATCATTGCCACTACTGATCAAATTCAGCGCATTGGTAGAAACTATTTTAATCAATGTCAGTTTTTCAATTTTTCTAATGCTGATCAACCATTAGCATGGATTACAGAGTTTGGTAATGGAGAACAGATATCCCAAGATTTCGAGACAATACGTAACCTCGTTGATGAAGGTTTACGCAGTAAGCCTTTGAAAATTTACTGGGATACCTATGCAGCTTTGAGAGCAGCCAGAGTTGACAATCAAACAGTATTAGAAATTGAGCAGACAGCTATAGAAACTTTAAGAGCATCTAAAAACGATGAAATTATTCTGCAAGAATTAACAGAATTAAAATTACTAGAAAACAATAGTTTTTGGAGTCCCATTGACATCGTTCCCCTCAAATGCCTATTATTCAGGGCTTTAGGTAGATACTGGGATGCAGTAGAAGAAATATCCCAATTACAAGACAAAGAACTGGAAGAATATCGCTCTTTAGTCATACTGAATATTGCAGATAAACTTGAGCAACAAGGACTGATATATGAAGGGGCTAGAGTGAGAATGAGGACTGGTAAAGATATTCCTCAAGATTATCCATTCCGAGATATAATTGCCCATCAACATGGTTCCATTGTATCTGTCCTGTGTCAGGCTGCTATCAACCAAATTTCTCAAAGAGGAACCAATGACTAACCATCAAAACCCCACAGATTTAGAAGTTGCTAAAGACCTTGAAAACCTCACCAAGGTAATTGATAATTCTCTACACAGAGTAAACAAAACTATTGAACAAGCCCAACAACTTCAACAACTCACCGAGGTAATTAATAATTCCGTAGAGAGAGCAAACAGAACTATTGAACAAGCCCAAAAAGTTGATGAACAAATTCGCAATAGCTATGACCAACTTATAGAATCTCAAAGCAACGCCAGAGAAATTGAAGCTCAACTATCCCAGAAATTACAAGCTGGACAAATTATTGAAACAAATATTCAACAACTTGAAGCTCAACTATCCCAGAAATTACAAGCTGTAGAAAGTTTTAGCAATTTTTTCGATGAATTAACAAAAGCACAAAGAGAACTGGAGGAAATTAATGTTACCAGTCTTGTGGAACAAGCAAGATTAATTTTGCAGGATGTAAATAATGTCAGAGCAGAATCCCAGAATATTTTACTAACAACACA
>NZ_JANQDJ010000063.1:0-88084 GCF_029891685.1 Umezakia ovalisporum Ak1311
GCAACGGTCTGAGGATGTCTTTGACAATCTTGGGAAATGAATTTATAATCATTATCAATTATTCTATTTTAATACTTCGCCCAGAATTTACCATATTTTGGGCTATTTTTATCACCTCTTTCTTAACATTCAACACTTGTGTCTCAGTATATTAGCTTATGAAACTAATGTCCAAATGCAACTTATATAAATAGAAACTATTTTTTATCTATTCTTTATCAACCAGCATGAGTGAAAAAATTAATGCTTCACCGACAGCAACAACTACCCCATTAAAAATTTTGGAATTATCCCCTCCCAGCTTAGATGAAGATAGTGAACATATCTATTTTTCCCTTGTCATTCCCACGTATCAAGAGCGGGGAAACATAGAAAATATTCTCAAAATGTTAAGTGAACTACTCAATGAACTTATTCCTGGGCAATATGAACTAATTGTAGTTGATGATAATAGTCCCGATGGCACTTGGGAGGTAGCACAGTCTCTGACGGGGGAATACCCACAGATCCAGGTAATCCGACGTGAACAAGAACGGGGGCTATCTTCAGCTGTAATTCGGGGATGGCAAGTGGCAAAGGGTAGTATCTTAGGGGTAATGGACGGAGACTTACAACATCCACCAGAAATATTAATACAACTATTAATTGCCATTAAAAAAGGAGCAGATTTAGCAGTAGCTAGCCGTCATATCGAAGGCGGCGGCGTGAGTAGTTGGAATGTTATCAGGCGTTTTTTGTCTCGTGGCGCTCAAGTATTAGGATTAATTATCCTACCAGGAGTACTGGGTAGAGTTTCAGATCCCATGAGTGGTTATTTTGTCGTGCGTCGCACTTGCATAGCAGGTGTTATCCTCAATCCGGTGGGATACAAAATTCTTTTAGAAATAATCGCACGGGGAAATATCAGTGAAATTGCTGAAGTTGGTTATGTGTTTTGTGAGCGTCAACAAGGGGAAAGTAAGGTGACATGGAAGCAATATGTAGAATATTTACACCATTTAGTGCGCTTACGATTGTCTAGTGGATTTCTGGGAAGGGTCAATCAAAAAATCGGTTTTCCCGTTGGTAGGTTTATGCGGTTTGCATTGGTGGGAATGAGTGGGGTGTTTGTAGATATGGCTATACTTTATTTACTCAGTGATCCGACTACTTTAGCTTTACCTCTAACGCGGAGCAAAATTATTGCTGGTGAAATTGCCATTTTCAATAATTTTTTCTGGAATGATGCTTGGACTTTTGCTGATGTCAGTAAAAACCAGCAAGAACCACATCAACGCCTCAAGCGATTTTTGAAATTTAATTTAATTTGTCTTGCTGGGTTGGTGTTAAACGTCCTGGTGTTGAATTTGGTGTTTAACTTGATTATTCGTAACCGTTATATTGCTAATTTGATTGCGATCGCAGTGGCTACTATTTGGAATTTCTGGGTGAACTTAAAACTCAGTTGGCGGGTCACCGATGTCAAATAATAAATCCCGCCTTCTGTCCATTACAAATTCTGAGGTTCAATACCTAACTTTCTTTTTTCTTTATTGTATGCTCAGGCATTGAGAAGAAGAAATTAAACAATCTAGGGTTTAACGTCTCTGTCTAATGGAACTGTAAGAAGTCTAAATATATACAAAATATATACAAAGTTACCAGTAATGTGTTATACTATTACGGTTTAATATTTTAGTAAATAAATATACATAATATTTAACCGTAACAGTGCATTTACTTAAACGATTTCATCCCCGATTTTTTTGTTTGGGTTTAGCCACAAATGGGCAAGGAAAACTTAAATTTTCTTCCTTATTACCTTTTTTGTTGATGGTGGTAGGGATTTACTGTTTTTTGAACTTTGCTTGGCCACAAAGGTTCTTGCTTCCAGCTTTTTTTGGAGAGTCAGTCTTTTGTGTCAACAGTCCGGATAAAGTTTTAGCATTGACATTTGACGACGGTCCGGATCCAGTATATACAATAGCAATTGCCGAAACACTTTTAAATTATGAAGCTAAAGGAACATTTTTTGTGTTAGGCAAACACAGCCAAAAGTATCCTCAAATTGTCCAATATTTGGCAAAACAAGGTCACGAAATAGCTAACCATACCTGGAACCATAACAATCTAAATAGTAAGTTTTCTGATTTAATTTATTGGGAAATTGCGGAAACAGATAATTTAATTCATGAATTAGGCTACTCAAGTCATGTTTATTTTAGACCTCCTTTCGGTCGAGCAGGTCTTTTCGTAACTAAGGTTTTAAGGCGAATGCAAAAACCTATGATTTTTTGGGATGTTGACTTACAAGATTGGCGTGGTAATTCCACAGCAGAAATGATGAATATATTTGAACATAATTTTCATAATGGTTCCATTATACTTTTACATGATTCAGATGGTGTAGCCAGAGGAGGAGTATATGCGAATCGCGAAAATACCGTCGAGGTTGTGGAAGAAATTTTGAGTGCTTACACTCCCCTCGGGTATGAATTTGTGACGATATCAGAGTTATTAAATCGAGGAACTATAGTTAGAGCAAAAAACCTCTGTCTAAAAAGATAAATTGTCACTCAGAATTGGTAACAGTCTGGGCACAAAAATTTGAATTTATGGTCAATTATGGAAATATCTCCTATTAACAAAACCATCCACTGGCTTGTTCTGGAGTGAAAACAAAAATAGAAACACAACTTTACCGTAAAATATGTGGGATTACACAATCAATAAAATTATGGGGTAGTTGGCTTTGTACCTTCAGCCAGGAAAAATTCTGTGTAAAAACATATGTACTTATATAATTATTGGCGCTCTACTGTTTCAACTCGCTGGTTTCATCCTTTACTGTTGCTGATTTGGTTAATTATTGGTCTGAGCTTACGTTTAGCTAATTTGAGTGGAAAACCACCTTGGACTGATGAGTTTTCTACCTTGGTGTTTAGTCTGGGAAATAGTTTTTTATCGGTACCTCTAGATCAAGCCATCGCACCTGATATTTTATTACAGCCACTCCAACCACAAGCAACTGCCAATATCCAAGAGGTATGGAAACATTTGAGTCAAGAAACTAACCATCCTCCGCTTTACTTTTTCATAGCTCATTGGTGGATGGGATTATTTCCTACAACAGGAGGTCTAGTCTCTGTATGGGGGGCGCGATCACTTGCAGCTATTTTTGGCGCAGCCTCGATTCCAGCTATCTATGCTTTAGGCTGGCTAGGTTTTGGCTCTCCACTGGTGAGTCAGTTAGCTGCTGCTATGATGGCGGTATCACCTTTTGGTATATTTCTCGCCCAAGAAGCCCGTCATTATACTTTAGCTATTTTATGGGTGATTGCTTCCTTTGCTTGTTTAGTAATGGTGGTCCGTCACATTCAAAATGAAACTCAATTACCGGTTTCTTTGGTACTTTACTGGGTAGTAATTAATGCTTTTGGGATTGCTACTCATTATTTCTTTGCTCTTACTTTGTTAACAGAAGCATTGGTCATCATTGTTCTAGCTTGGCATCAAAGCCGAACTAAGGCGAAATTTTCTATTTTCTTTTCTTGTGTTTGGCAGCGTATATATGTCGCTGTTGCTGGTACTTTTGTAGCGGGTTTAGTGTGGTTACCTGTATTTTTACAAAATACCTATGGTAGTAAATTAACCGAATGGATTCAGCAACCACGAGTGGGAATTGCTTGGATTAGCCCAATTTTTCAAGCTTTTGCGGCCTGGCTCACTATGCTTTACTTACTACCAGTGGAAGCACCACAGCTAAGTATTGTCATTGCTTCTGGGTTGGTGATGCTGATTTTCTTGATTTGGGCACTACCAATACTTATTCGTGGCTTGAAAATGCAACTACAACAACCGGAAAATCGCTTCATCACTCAAGTAGTAGCTGGTTTAGTTGTGGGAGCGATGGCATTGTTCTTTATTTTTACCTATTTTCTCGGCATTGATTTAACAAGGGGGGCTCGTTACAACTTTGTTTACTTTCCCGCAGTCATAGTTTTATTAGGGGCGAGTCTGGCGGTTTGTTGGCATGATGAAAGTATTAGTAAATTGGGAATAACTGGCAAAAAGGCTGTAAGCCTAATTTGGCTGATGGGATTTTTGAGTGCTGTTACAGTTGTTTGTAACCTTGGCTATCAAAAATACTACCGCCCTGATGTTTTTGTCCAACTTATTCAAAAAACATCCCCAGATGCAGTACTGATTGCTACTAGCCACATGACTCATGTACACATAGGGGAAATGATGGGAGTAGCAAGGGAATTTAAAGTGCAAAATTCATCTAATCCTTCTCCTTTATTTCTGCTCGCCCATCAAGACCAAGACCCCAATACTTCTACTACCGCTTTAGAAAATACTTTAAAGCAGTTACGGCGACCTTTTGATTTATGGTTAGTAAATTTTCATGCTCCGATAGCTGAGGAAGTGAAAAAATGTGATGCAGAAAAACAAAATTTACCTGCAATTAACGGCTATGTGTATGAACTTTATCACTGTCGTTAGTAATTTTTATGTTTAATTAGGTTGACCCACTTTACTATTGATAATTTTTTGGTGCAGCTACAACTGATAAACCGGCGATGGATTGTAGATTTTGACAACGAATTAATTCGTTAAAGTCCAAAGTTGAGTTTTTTTCCATATTAGCTATGGCCTGAATAGCAAATAATAAGTGCTCGGCGGCTTCGGTTTCTAAGTAACCCCGGCGTTGGGCTATGCGTATCGCTGCTAAATCGGCGTTTAAATCTAATTGAGAAGATTTATTATTTCGCCAAATCCGCACTAAAGCCATGGCGCTTAATGCTCCGGCTACCGCGATACCAACCACATCTGCTTCTGCTGATTCTAGTAATCCCGCTAATAGCCCCACCATAACTACACCTTGATAAATATCAGGTTTAAACCACTTCACCCCATTTAACCAGCTAACTTTTTGCAACAGTAATAAATCGCGTTGGGGTTTTGTCAAGCGAAACCACAAATCAAAATTAATATATATTGGTCGCTCCCGCTTCCAAGGTAGGGGAAAAGCAGCATCAATCACTTTTGACTGTTCTGGTTTACTGACAATTTTTGTTGTCATGCGACTAGAAGCAGGAATTATATCTAATAAACGGCGAATTTCAACCCTTGGTTCCATTGTAATAATTTGTAATTCGTAATTATTATCCACAATTTTTACTCAGTGTAGCTCTAGGTTGAATTATGTATTCCATTACCATGTCAATGAGATAATACAAGTTAAGTTCTTAAGTACAAACTAAGAATTGTTAAATGGACGCATTTGCTCCCATCCCGCCCAAATGGACAACTCAGGCGGTTCACGCTTACCAGTTCTGTTGTCCTAGTTGTCACGCTAGTAGTCTGGAAGCTGTACAAGTCTGGATTAATAGGCGAACACCTGTAGTTACACAAGACCGTCGTCGGAAATGGCAGGAATTTTATAATTGCCAATGTGGTTATGTTTGGTGGGCGTGGAGTATCGATCGCCCACCATTAGATATACAAAATCCACAGGATTATCATCCCACATGACTATTTCTGCTGAAAAGCCCGCTCTTAGGCGGGCTTTGATTTAATGTCTTGGCAAAGACTAATTTTAGAACTTGAAGGTGGTACGTAAAGTACCTACATAAATGGTGTCGTTATCGTCATTGTGCTCAGGGTTGAGAATCACTAACAAACCGGGGGTGATGGCGATATTGTCAGTCAGGCGCACGTTGTAGAGGCCTTCTAGATGATAAGAGGTGTCAGGCTCAGAGTTGACAGAACCACCAGTTACTTTGGGGGGTTGACCGAAGATAAAACCGAGCAAGTTTCCTTCTCTACCAAAGTCTTTAATACCTAAGCTAGCACCCCAGTAAAAAATATCTGCATCAGCATTACTGATTTCAGATTCTGCTGTAGTGTAGCCAGCCCAACCACCAACTGTTAGCTTGGAGCTAGGTTTGAAGGTAGCTTGTACACCATAGTTGTTGGATGAGGTTGCAACATTACCAAAAGGTCTGTTAGCAAATGCACTTCCCGTACTGTCAAAAAGGCTTACAGTACCACGCCTTTGATAGGTGCGAGCGTAGGTTAAGCCTATATTGAAAGCTTTGCTGGGTTTGAAGGCGACCTGACCAAAGATGGCGTTATTACCATCAAAAATACCATTTTTATCCTCTGGACTGTTAGCACCATTAGGTGCCAAATAAGCTGCACTCAAACTTAGGGCACCTTTAGGATTAACTAGCACAGTCACACCCGCACCACCGGCACCTTGGCGATAGATGGGGCTGAAACGTCCGTAGCGAGAAAGAGCACCACCACCACTACTCCTGAAGTCAGGGTTGAAAACTTCGACCCCATTTTCATAAACCTCTGCAAGTCTAGCATCTATTTGGACGCGTACTGCATCACTTAGGTTGAAAGCGTAGTTAACTTTATCAATTGCGACGCTGTTACCGCTATCACCAGCAAACCCTAAACGGGTCATTCTGGTTCCTGTGGCTGTATCAAACTGGGTGATGTTACCAGTATTCAAACGGACTTGCAGCTTGTCTTTTCCAGTGAAGCTGCTTTCTAAACTCAAACGAACGCGATCAGCGAAAAAGATATTGTCTTGTAGGTCGCCACTGCCTGCTTTCCCATCTCCAAAAGCGCCTGCTAGAGCAAATATAGCCTCACCTTTTAACTTGGTGGTAGTAGAAAACTGATTCGCTTCTAATTCCCCAGTACGAGCTTCCAAGGCGTCTACACGACCGCGCAGGGTTGCTAATTCAGCAGAAAATTCTTCTTGTAAGCGCTGTAATGTAGCTAAGTCTTCTTTAGTGATTACGTCTGCGGTTGCTGTAGCAATCAGTTCATTAACTCTGTCTAAACAAGCGTTTAAACCAGCCGCAAATTCAAAACGACTTAAAGCACGATTACCACGGTAGGTAGAGTTAGGATAACCTGCGATACAGCCGTAACGTTCAACTAAGGACTGTAAAGCTTGGAAAGCCCAGTCTGTTGGTTGTACATCAGAAAACTGAGAAACAGATGTTACTTGACCGATGCTATTGGCCTGTTGAGATAACTGGGCAATGCTGTTTACTTGTTCGTTGACTTCAATAGCTAGGGCACTGTTAGCAGCGAAGAATGTGGCTGCAATGGCTGGACTAAGCTTTAGAACATTCCAAAGTAGTTTTGTCATCTTGTTAATTTCACTCACACCGAACGATTGAAACAATGAAAAAACTTTCAGCTTTTTCAGGTGATACACTTAAGCTTTCAGTAATTAAGATAGCAAAGTTTTGATAACTAATACAAGTCAATTTTTATTTTTTTATACTATGGTAGCCCTTGATTAATTTATTTGTTGAAATAATAATAATTCTCCGCTTATAGCGTAATAATGCTCCTTGTTCTTCAAACTGCTGTAGCATACGTGTCACTGTGACACGAGTAGTATTTAGTACTTCAGATATTTCCTGATGGGTAATATTTAGATCAACTAACTTCCCTTGTTCTACATCCCGTCCAAATTTTTCACTTAGCCACAGCAAAAACTTCCCCAAACGTAGCGACATGGGTTTAATATGTACAATGCTTAAAAGCTCTTCTGAATGCTTAATATGGGACAAGAAAGCATCAATATCTCTGTACCACAGGTGAGAAGGTATCATGCTTGCTTCTACGCTTGTCAAGCATTCAATGTTGTAGGGTTGAACTTTTGATAAAGAATAGCCAATCACATCACCAGCACCCCAGTAGCCCAGAGTAACAAATATTCCCTCTTCGTTCCAGGTTAAGGTACGAACTGCTCCGCGTTCAATGCGCCACAGCACATCATTACGAGGTGGAATCAATTCTTTGCGGGTAAATAACCTTTGTGGTAAATCACCAGTGGCGTTATGTTCATTCGATACATTGGATAAGTTTGGGGTGAGATTTGTGGTAGACATTATGCAATTACTTGTAAGAGTACAAATTTAAATTCTGCTGTTAACTAACCAATGGCAAAGTTTCACCAACAAACCCAAACTTTGCCCAACTTGTGAATGTATCAAAATGGTGGAAATCAAAACCTTTTAGCTAAACGCCCAGTACTTTCGCCTAAAAATCTGGAGCTAGTCATGTAAAACATAAATTTTTCTTTTGTCTGGAACTACTTTAATTGAGCAAGTTTAAGAAAAGGTAATTGTGGGGTAAATTGTATGTTGGTTAACAAAATTTTAATTATTGTATTTTTTGTAGAAAAATTTAATTTTTCTCACTAAGTATTGTTACTTGCATTGCTGTTATGTTCCCATACCTGAACCCTCAGACCTAATTAAAAACGTTGTCCGGTGACAATGTATGCCACCCTTTGTCCAATATTAGTGGCATGATCTGCCATCCGTTCCAAACAACGAATTGCCAGTGCTAGGAGCAAAATTGGTTCCACTACTCCAGGGATATCCCGTTGCTGGGCTAAAGTGTTATAAACACGATCATAGGCATTGTCTACAGCATCATCCAGATGCTTTAAGCCCCGTCCACCAACTTCATCCAAATCGGCTAAAGCCTTTAAGCTAGTTGCTAACATTGCTTGGGCATGGTGAGACATATTTTCAATCTCTGGTAAAGATTGATGCGGTGGATAAGGAAAAATTTTAATGGCAATATTAGCTAAATCCTCAGCATAATCGCCTATGCGCTCTAAGTCTCGTACTAATTGCATAAACGCACTCAAGCAGCGTAAATCTTGAGCTGTAGGCGTTTGCAACGTCATGATTGCCGTACAATCTGATTCTATTTGTCGATAAAAACGGTCAATTTTTTGATCTAATCGCGGAAGTTCCTCAGCTGCGATTAAATCACGGGCAAATAGGGCCTGATGGCTCAGGCGAAACGATTGTTCTACCAAAGCTCCCATACGTAATACGTCCCGTTCTAAGCGCCTAATGGCACGTGCCAACTGGGGATTTTTGGGGTTGGAGTTGTGATCATACAAGGCAGCTGTCACACTTATGGTCTCAAAGATGAAGATATTCTTAAATATAATCCTGGCTTTGGCGGTTTGCCATAACTTCAGGAAGTTGAAACTGCATCCAGGCTCCTCCTGTTTGGGGATGGTTCATGGCTTTGATGGAACCGCCGTGGGCAACAATAATTTGCCGAACGATGGACAAACCTAACCCATTCCCCACTATGGTCCCCAGAGAATTATTTTCAGGCAATGACGAATGAGTCCTCGCTTTATCTCCGCGGTAAAATCGCTCGAAAACGTATGGCAAGTCTGTTTCAGAAAAGCCTAATCCACAATCAATTAGATTTATTTCCAAAACAGAACCTTCGCTACTTTTACTATGATTACCTTGTTTAGCTAAAATTTTAGCTTGAATTTGGATCGAAGTACCAGGAGGACTGTATTTGATACTGTTAGCTAGCAAGTTGAGAAAAACTTGGTAAATACGGGCAGGATCTGCTTTAATCCATAAACTTTCTGGACCAGAATAGTCAAGAAGTAAATGCTGCTTTTGGGTTAATGGTTCTAATGTTTCCCAAACTGATGCAATCAGCGATCGCACCTCTAAAATTTCTGAATGCAGCTGCATAGTTGGATTGGCTTCCATTTGCGTCAGTTCCAACCAGCTTTGGACTAAATTAATCAGCCGATCAACTTCCTGCATCAACCGATTCACCCAACGATCTAAGGGTGGATCTAATCGGTTTTGTAAAGTTTCCACAACTAGACGAATAGAAGTCAATGGCGTTCTTAGTTCGTGGGCTAGATCAGAAAAAGAGCGATCGCGTTCTTGATTCACGTCCAGTAAAGGTTGGCGATTTTCCAGAAACACCCCGACTTGGCCATGAGGTAAAGGCAAACTTGATGCTCGCAAAGTCAAGGATTTTACAGTTGGTATCTGTACCGCACTATCACAAGACGGATGAAATACCCACTCATTTGTCTGTGGTTGCTGCCAATCACGAGTGTGCTCAATTAACTGATCAAGTTCATAGGACCTCACCAACTCTAGCAACAAGCGTACTTGCCCTGGTTGCCATCTTTGCAAATACAATATTTCTCGCGCTTGCTGATTACACCACAGCAATTGATTTTCTTCATCTACCTGCAAATATCCCAATGGAGCAAAATCCAGCAGGTCTTGGTAAGTTTGTAGTGACTGCTGCAAATCTTGTCGCTGCTGTTTTACTGTTGCTATTTCGCGCTGCAGGCGAGGCATTAGCGGTAGCATTACCTGGGAGGAACCAGAGCTTGAAGGTTGTAAAACCCGCCCCAAGTAACGTTTCAATTGAACCTGTTGCCAAATCCAAAACCCAATACCTACCGCTAAACCCAGAAAAAATCCCAATAAAAGCATTCGATTCAGAGTTGCTAGTTGCTTTGTGATTACTAAAAACTAACAACTATTTCAACAAATTATCCAAACCGATAGCCAAAACCTCTTACAGTCACAATGTACTCTGGGTGGCTGGGGTCTTCCTCTAGTTTTTCCCGTAACCAGCGAATGTGAACATCTACAGTTTTACTGTCACCAACAAAATCTGGGCCCCAAACCTGATCTAGCAATTGCTCTCGTGACCAGACCCGTCGAGCATAACTCATAAACAGTTCGAGTAAGCGAAACTCTTTCGGCGAGAGATTCACTTCTTGACCACGAACAAGCACACGGCACTCTTGAGGGTTCAAAGTGACATTCTTATGCTTGAGAACTTGTAATTGTGGCAAGCTACTTAAACGTTGGCGACGAAGTAGAGCACGACAACGAGCCACTAGTTCCCTCATGCTAAAGGGTTTAGTTAAGTAATCATCAGCTCCTACTTCTAAGCCCAAAACGCGGTCAGTTTCACTACCCTTAGCACTAAGAATCAAAATTGGTACTGGGTTTCCTTGATGACGCAGCAATCGGCAAATATCTAGCCCGTTAATGTGAGGAAGCATCAAATCAAGAATAATCAGGTCAAAACCAGCTTCTCCAGAGTTGGCTTCGCAACTTTTGAGATATTCCATGGCGGAGCGGCCATCCGGAGCAGTTGTTACTGCAAAACCCTCCTCTTCTAATGCTACAGCTAGCATCTCTTGGATTAATTCTTCATCTTCTACAACCAGAATACGGCTCGTTTGGCCGATGTCTGCTCTGGCAGCATACTTGATTGATTCAGTGGTATACATTGATATCACAAAAATCTAGGTTTGTGGTTGTATCAATTAACATTTTGCAATTAATTGTTTAATTTCAGTAGCTTTATTTTTCTACCGAGGTAATTTTTTTAAAAGTAACATATATGACAATACATTATCAATACCTGTAATTGCAAGCTGCCCACAGTCCTTTTAGCAACCTAGCCGTTGGAATTTTCAGATAGTTGCAATTTTTTCTTAATAAAGGAGAGAAAACCCCTAAACTATGTATTACAATAGGGGCTTAGGGCCACAACACCTGATTTTCCTCACACTTTATCGATATTTTTCTCAATTTAGTGATCTGTCTTATCAGGTCTACCGTTGTTTAAAGGGCGTCTTTTGTCATCTCTTGTCGTTTCTTTGACTTTTTTATCAGATGATGAGGTTGAACTAGATACTTGATTAGGCATGAGACTTAATCGGAAAATTAACTACAAATTTAAATACACCTGAGACATGAGTAATTCCAGATAAAACTAAAATTTTTTGGAGAAGGACAGACATGTTCGGTTGTAAATTTATTTACCTATATACTCATATGCCTATATGAGTATATAGCATCGGTTTTTTTGGCATTTCCTAGGGCAGATACTTTTGTACTACAATCCAACCAGTGACCGATACCCAAGCAAAACCGGCAAAGAGAATGATATTAACACCAATATGTAGAGGTCTAGCCCAAGAACGCCGGGTGTTAATTTGTGTGGCGCTGAAACCAGAGAGCAAAACCAAAACTACGACTGTTAAACCAGCAATCAGGTGTGATGAGTGTCCTAGGGAACCAAAGTGTCCTAAAGTGCCAACAATACCAATGGCCAACAGTAGCAACACTAAGCTAACCATAGTGATGCCAATTGTATAGTGTAGCGATCGCACCTCTCCACGTCCGCCAATAAACCAAGGAAAACTAGGGAAACGCTGGGAAGTTCTGTGTCGAAACATCCAAATACCCGTCACCAAGAGGAGCAGATACCCCAGTAGTGACAACCCCATAGACCAAGCGGCTATTTTCCACAACCAAATAAAAGAAGGCAAATTCATAAAATGGAGAGAGTTGAGTAAATTCAAAAAAAGGGTTGCTGAATTTGCAACCCTGAATTAATATAAATTGTTTTTTTAAATCAATGAAACCTTAGCCAGCAATTGTTAACGGTTTTGTTGTATTTTCAGTTTTTGTATTAATTGACTGCACCATTGGTTTTGTACTGATAGTGTCGATGCCTATTGAGTCTGTATGAAACTCTTTAGTACTAGGCTCATCAATAGCAAGGCGTTCGCACGGAATTGTATCCGACAAAATTGAACTGGCCATCATACCTGTATGAATCTCCATTTGAGCTTGTAGTGGCGCTTCAAAGACAAGGCGCTGCCCAGGAAAAACAACTCTTTCAAAATACCAATTAGCAACATTGGCGATGCGAGCTATTTGGATTTTGCTCGTAGTATTAACGTAGCAACAAATAATATTCGTTGATTGCTCAGGTGGTAGAGGATCTAATATTTGAGCCATAGCTGCGGAGGAGCTTTACGCCACAATTTTACGTTACACGGGACAAACTAACATTGACTGATCCCAATATGCTGTAACTCCGACTACCAACTGTAATTTTCTACGTTGTTTCTATCTAAATATATGTTCAAGTTATGAAAATTTGATCAAAAACTATCCAGAGAGCAAAAAAATATACTACGCTAGAAGGATTTTCATTTACTTAATAAGTAAAAGTATTAAATATCACTTTTATTCTGTAATGGTGAATTCAGTATGGCAGTTATGAGGAAATTTCTCCTTGAATAGGGGATTAAGGTAATTTGTTTCATCTATCTTTCGAGTGATGGGCAGGGTTCATCGCGTAATAGCCAAAGTCAATGTTATGGTAAAGATATATAACAATCTTCCTCATAAAATCTATTTATTTTGTTTGATGCAGAGGAAATTCGACTATTCCCACAATTGTTAACACAAGCTCATCTGATTCAGCCATTGGCTTCAATGCCAATCATAATTGTGAAAAACACAGCACAGTCAAACAAACAGCTTTAAACTGCTTATCTCTCTAGAGTGTTCATAAATAAGTGCAAAATGGAAAATCGCATCCTCTACGTTCGCCTTCCGTGCAACCCCATCTTTCCCATTGGGGTAGTATATCTTTCAGATCACGTCCACAAGCTATTCCCCAATATTCAACAGCGTATTTTTGATTTAGGAACAGTACCACCCATAGATTACGCCCTTGCCCTAGACGCCTGTATAGACGAATGTAAACCCACACTCCTGGTATTTTCTTGGCGGGATATTCAAATCTATGCCCCAGTGGGTGGACGTGGAGGGAACCCACTACAAAACGCCTTTGAATTTTATTACGCCCAGAATCCCTTAATTAAATTACGTGGGGCATTGGGCGGGTTACGAATTTTTATCGCTTACTATCTGGAGTTGTGGCGCAACCAGGGATTAATCAAACGTGGTTTACGACGGGCTCAAAAATATCATCCTCAAGCCCGTGCCATTGTAGGTGGTGGTGCAGTCAGCGTATTTTACCAACAATTAGGCAAAAGTTTACCCCAAGGTACGATTATTTCTGTGGGTGAAGGGGAAACACTCTTAGAAAAACTTTTAAGCGGCAGAGATTTTGATGATGAACGCTGCTATGTAGTGGGAGAAACTCAACCACGGCAACGAATGATTCATGAACAACCCACCCCCCTACAAAAAACTGCCTGTAACTACGACTATATAGAAAGCATCTGGCCGGAATTTAACTATTACCTGCAAGAACAAGACTTTTATATAGGTGTACAAACAAAGCGCGGTTGTCCCCATAACTGTTGTTATTGCGTCTACACAGTGGTGGAAGGTAAACAAGTACGCATTAACCCGGCTGACGAAGTAGTTGCTGAGATTCGCCAATTATATAATCGTGGCATTCGCAATTTTTGGTTTACTGATGCTCAATTCATCCCTGCACGTAAATTTATTGAGGATGCTGTAGAACTCCTACAGAAAATCGTCGATTCTGGTATGACAGATATCCACTGGGCAGCATACATCAGAGCTGACAACCTCACACCAGAATTGTGTGATTTGATGGCTAAAACTGGGATGAACTACTTTGAAATTGGTATTACCAGTGGTTCTCAGGAACTCGTGCGAAAAATGCGGATGGGTTACAACTTGCGCACGGTTTTGCAAAACTGCCGTGACTTGAAAGCAGCTGGTTTTAACGACATAGTTTCTGTCAACTACTCTTTTAACGTTATTGATGAACGTCAGGAAACCATTCGCCAAACCATCGCCTACCACCGGGAACTAGAACGGATTTTTGGCGTTGATAAAGTTGAACCTGCCATTTTCTTTATTGGATTACAACCCCATACCCATTTAGAAGAATATGCCTTTAAAGAAGGTATCCTTAAACCAGGGTATAACCCTATGAGCTTGATGCCCTGGACTGCTAAAAAACTGCTCTGGAATCCTGAACCCCTTGGTTCATTTTTTGGAGAAGTGTGCTTACAAGCTTGGCGACAAAACCCCAATGATTTTGGACGGGAAGTTATGAACATCTTGGAACAGAAACTGGGTCGTGCCGACTTGGAAGAAGCACTTTCTGCACCCATAGAAAAGAAAGAAAAACAGTTAGCTGGGATATCATAGCATCCAGCAACTGGGAAATTTGAGATTTGAGATTTGAGATTTTGACTGAAACTACAATCAAAAATCGCCAATCAAAAATCCCAAATTAATTAGCTGGGGACTGGGGAATTGAGTAAAAAGTTTAAATGACCAACTTCTCCCCCTAGCCACTGAAAAGTAATAGTAGTTCCCTCTAACCACCCAGATTAAATTGGAACTACAAATCAAGAATGACTTACTGATTATGAAGGCCTATGTTAGCAGGTTCAATACTACAACAACTCGAAGCAGCGCACCGCAATAGTACTAGACCAATTCGATTTGGAGTCTACTATAAAAACACTTTAGTTTCTCTGTGCCATGCTCTAGAAGACTATATCTTAAGTCAGGATAGTCAACCCCTAGTCATCACAGCCTTTCAGCAAGGTAAATGGTATCTGCAAGAAGCCGAAAGATACGCAGATATCGCTAAGTGTAGCCGCGAAATTGTGATCATGGCAGCAGCGGATACTGGTTTTGCTGAACATCCCACCAGCCAACTGCCTAACGTAGACTTAGTGGCATTAAATGCTACTGACCCAGTAGCCCAAGAGTGGCACTTAATGATTCTATCGCCACAATACACAGCAATGGTACTTTGTCAAGAATTATCAGAAGCTGATTATGGTATTGGCGGCATCCCAGATTCAGACCTGGAGCGTAAATTCTATGGATTATGGACATTTGAACCGGATTTAGTGCAAGAAACAGCAAAGTTAGCCATCGCTCACATCGCAACATACAATCCAGAACTAGCACAAAAACTTATCAGTTATCAAAATGGTATACAACCCAGTTTAGCGACACCGGAAAATTTAAGTGCGGTTGTTTCCCTTGTGGTGGATTACCTCCAGACAGGGCAGAATCATTTATCTATCCCCACAGCCCCGGTACAACAAGCACTAGATCACAATTTAGTTTCTAACGAAGTGCAAGCATTTTTGCGGATGGCGCAATTAATGGATATGGCAGATATCCACAATCCCATGGCCGCCGCAGAAGTAGTAGTACTTTGTGAAACTATGGGGCAACTTTTAGAACTACCGGCATGGCAGATTAAGCGCTTGCGACTAGCAGCTCATTTACATCGTATATACCCACTCCAAAAAGCAGAAAGTGTGCTGACTGTGGGTACATCCAACCGTTACCAAGAACAAGCTCCCTCCTGTCCCTTAACTTGTCCCTTGGTACCAGGAGCGCAGGTATTACGAACCATGCCCAGACTACGAGCAGTGGCCCAAATTATCACCCACCAAACTGAATGGTGGAACGGTACAGGAGAACCAGCAGGTTTAGCAGGAGATGAAATTCCCTTAGAATCGAGAATTTTGGGCTTAATTGCGGATTTTCAATATCGAATTAATCACATTAAATCATCCCTAAGAACTCCTGCACAAATATTCGCTCAAGCTTTAGACGAATGTAGACAACAACAGTCAACTCGCTTTGACCCTAAACTTTTAGATGCACTAGCTTTATTAGTTATGGGTTTACAGCAAGGGCTAGACTTGCCCCTAATGTCACCCAAAGTCAGCACAGGCCTATGGCTACTTGACTCTCAATGGGATAGCTACAAACAAAGTAATACAAAACAACCCCAAGTATAAAAAAACTCTGAGTTTCCTAATTACGAATTACGAACTACCCCCAATGAATATCGAAGCCATTAAATCAGGAAAAGTAAAACAGCTCCCAGGAGTAAATCTAGAAGACGAGGAATTCTCTGAACTAGATTTAAACCGAATCAATCTTGCAGGTGCTAACCTTGTCGGTACTAATTTTATTGGTTCTAAACTCGAAGGTGGGCATTTCCAGGGAGCAAACCTCATGGGGGCAAACCTGCAAAAAACTGACTTGCGGGCTAACCTGATGGGAGCCAACTTAATGCAAGCAGATTTGACGAATGCTGACTTACGCGGTAGTAACTTGCGCGGCGCTAACTTGATGGGGGCTAGACTCAGCAATGTATCTTTGGCTGGGGCTTTTTTGAGTGGTGCCAATTTAATCAATGTCAATTTACAAGGTGTTGACTTGCGGGGTGCTGACTTGCGGGGTGCAAACCTGACCAGGGCTAATCTTAAAGGTGCTGATCTGAGTCGGGCTGATTTGCAGGGAACTTTGTTAAGTGAAGCTAATTTAGAAGAAGCGGATTTACGCGGGTCTAATTTAGCTGGGGCAAACTTCACAGGGGCAAATTTACTCTGTGCAGAATTAGAAGGGGCAAATTTGAGTGGTGTCAATTTAGATCAAGCCTGTTTAATGGGGACATTAATTGCCAAGATTGAGTAGGTATCTCCAGCAGTAGGCTAAAAACAATATTAAGCTGTTGTTCGCCTCCTCATCCACAAAGCCAATATACCCATGAACAACACCCCCATCACTCCTTGGAGAGGATTTTGATTTACACCAGTTATCCAATCAGGAACTTGACCGGAATATTTAATTAATTCCCCTACATTGATAATGTAGTAGCCCCAAACTAAACCACCATGCAAACCCATTGGTAAACTTAAGCGTCCCCTACGCCAGCGTTTTGCCCATCCCAGCGTTAGTCCCAGCAGTACTAATGCTGGGAACTGTGGCATTGTGTGAATAATTGCCTCCAAAGGCTTAATAAAATGCAATGCAGCAAAGGCTAAAGCATCTATCCAAAGTGCCACACCCAGGCTATGGTCTCGTTCCAACTCATCAAGTAACCAACCTCGAAACAACAGCTCTTCAGCAAACCCAATACCCAAGGAGGCTATTAAACCTTCTAGTATTATTCTTGGCAAAAAAGTCTGTGGTTGCTGCCACGTCAGCCAGCCTAACAAACCTTGTAGCCCAAATACTATAAAAATGTTGATTACCCCAGCAGCTAAACCACGCAGTAAATCCACAGCGTTTATCTGCGTAATTTCCCACCCATACTGCTTTAATATCTGGGGTTGCTGATAGACATTTTTCCCCCATAGCTGTAAAAGAAAAATAAATTCTGCATATAATATTACCATTGTCAAGATACTAACTAAGTTAGAATCACTGACTAATAAGTAAATCGGTACAGCAAATGGCAGCCATAGCAGCAGTAAAGTTAAAACAAAATAACCCAGCCGAATATGGACAGGGCGTTGGGCTAAACGAATTAGGTGAGTTTTCATCAAAAAAGCGAGGAAGATGACAATAGATTATATACAGCACCTTGGGAAAATCTGAGGTACAGATGAGGTACAGGTAATGATAAGACTTTTGTGGGTTGGGCATTTTTCCCGCCCTTTTGTACCTAACTCAGATGAAAGGCGCTGTATTTGCCTTGTCTTCCTTTACCAAAATTTTTATTTATTCTTCAGGTTCAATTGTGCTGGTTAAATTGTGACTTTTTAGGGTTTCGCAATAAAACTCAGCATGTTCTTGAGCGCAAGTAATGACTAAGGCTAAACCGTTGGTGTGGGCTTCCATCATAATACTTACAGCTTGAGGCTGGGTAAGGCTCGGTACTGTAGTTAATAAGGACTGCACTACATGTTCCATAGAATTGTAGTCATCGTTATGGAGTAAAACACGATACCTAGGCGCGAGCTTGCGGGACGTGGAAGGCTTCTCAATAGTTTCGACTGACACGGCTCTTTGCTCTTTTTGCGATGGTTTACTTAAAAGTTATTGATTTATGTTTTGAAACTCTCCCACTTCAAGGCATTGGCCCCAGGGTCTCTCCAGTGAGGAGATGCTTGGTTAAAGAACCAACCCTTTAAGTTTTGTGTCCCTATTTCTATCCACTAAATAGCTTGTCGGCGTTACCCAAGTTAACACTGACGACTAGCGTAAAAAGTGTCAAGCTGGTTGACAAAAAATTGACAGGGGATGTGTCCTGAGGTTTTCGGCTACTTTGCTGAGAGTGCCTTAACAAGGTGTTTCTCTGTTTTCCCGACGTTCCGGTGTGCTTTGCCGTACGTTATTGATTAAGTTTTTTGTCTTATCTCGGTTTACGGGCTAATTGCAAAGTCGCCATACCTGATAGCTATGAGAGTAATAATTTGATTTTAAAGTATTTCCATTTCAGAATAGCGTATTCTCACTTTTAAAATAAAAGAAACTGCAAAAAAATTCTTCCTTGCCACTGCTGCAACTGCGTGAACATGAGCCTAGACTTTCAACCAGGACAAATTGTTTCTTTAGACCACAGTGACACAAATCTGTTTGCAGAAGTGATCCAATTAGTAGTTTCCCGTCAGTTGTGCTGGGTACGTCCCCTGCTGCTGGTCAGCTTTACCCCAGAAGCACCCCTCGTCACTGATATACGAGATGCTTCTGATTTGCTTTGGCCTGTAAATTTATTTAGACCAGCTTTAGATACGGAAGTAATTACCCTATTGAGCGAAATTTTGGCAAAAGAACGCAAAACGGAACCTGACTCAGCGGCAAAACTACAATTTCATCAGTTCATTAACCAAACTTGGCAAGCGTATCAACAAGAAATCAGGAGTAGTGAATTTTAGATTTTAGTAGTGTAATCTAAAATGCTAGGCTTCAATACCCAGTCCCAAATCAAGGGTAACGAATGCCAGCATCTCTCATGCGTTGAATGGCTTCATGCATCCGCTCATGGGGAATTGTGAGGGCAATTCGGAAAAAGCCCTCCCCCACTGCACCATAACCATTACCAGGAACTACCATAATGGCGCATTTGTCAAGTAATAAAGAAACAAATTCTGCTGACGAATATCCTTTAGGTACAGGTACCCATACATAAAGTGTAGCCTTGGGCGGCTCAATCGGCCACCCCAGAGATTGCAAACCTTGGACAATAATGTCACGGCGTTTTTGGTAGACTGACATCAAAGCTTGAAGTTCTACTTCACCAGTGGAATATGCAGCGATGGCGGCTTTTTGAATTGCCTTAAATACTCCAGAATCAACGTTGCTTTTTACCTGTTTCAAGGCTTGAATGCCAATGGCGTTACCAACTACAAAGCCAATGCGCCAGCCTGTCATGTTATAGGACTTAGACAAACTGTGAAACTCAATGGCTACATCTTTTGCTCTATCAACTTGTAGAACACTGGGCGGTTTATAGCCGTCATATGCCATTTCTGAGTAAGCATGGTCATGACAGAGTAAAATATCATATTGTTTGCAAAACCCCACCAACTCCTCAAAAAACTCTAAACTGGCTAAGGCTCCAGTGGGGTTGTTAGGATAATTAATCCACAGTAATTTTGCCTGACGAGCAATTTCTTCAGGAATCGTATTTAAATCTGGTAAAAAATTATTCTCTGCCTTCAAGGCCATAGTATAAGGTTTACCACCAGCGAAAACTGTCGCCGTGTGGTACACCGGATAACCAGGGTCTGGGATGATGGTATAGTCTCCTGCTTCTACGAAAGCTAAGAAGGTGTTGTGTATTGCTTCTTTTGAACCAAGAGTAGAAATAACTTCTCTATCTGGATTTAACCCTCTCACCCCAAATCGGCTTTCCATCCAATTGACCGCCCCTTCCCGAAATTCTTTTGTTCCTTGATAAGGTGGATAGTTATGGGTGGAAGTATCATCAATTGCTTCATGCATTGCCTGAAGAATGTGAGCAGGAGTCTGTTTATCTGGATCCCCCAGTGCCAGATTGATGATATCTACTCCCTGCGCCACAAGTTGTTCCCGTTTGCGGTTAATTTCAGCAAACAAATAGGGGGGAATTGTTTCTAAACGTTTAGCAGGCTGCATGGCGGTTAATTACTAGTGCAAATTATCGATGCTCACTAGCACAGTTTACGCCACACTGGTGAGATAACTACTAAAGTTCACAGAAAAGTTCCAGCAATTGTATCGTGACTATCATCAGCACTGCTGTTAATTTATATTTTTGGCTTTATTTTGCTTTTAATGTTCAAAATTAATGTAAATGCCAAAGTTAAGATTAATATCCCCAACTAGGTACTAACTTAACTCGACCAGCATCCATTTCTGCCATTAACAGCTCTAAAGCTTCATAGTCAACATCAGAAATGTGACCCATTTGAGTCAGTTCCGAATTGATTTCATTTTCGATTTCGGGGGTTAATTTTTTAATGTCAAGCGCTTTTTGTACCAATTGACGAATAACGTACTTAGTTCTCATAATTAATAAACCAATTTATTTGATAAAAATTATCCAAGATATACATTGGTATAAAATATGATATTAATCTACCATATTATGTGATATGGATCACTAATAACTCACATAGCAAATTGTCCTTAAACAGGGTATTCAAACCTAGTCACGCAAAAATAAAGTTTGAGAATCTAAACCTGAGATTTGGCTAAATTGGCTGAAGCTCCGGAGTAAGTGGACTCTTTCAGCAAATTTACACTGAATATCTCTGCTCTATAACCGTCTATGTAGATTGTTTTGGAACTTTATCAGAAAAAAAGTATATATAAACACATTTTATCCTGTAATTATGACAATCTTCAAACAGAGCCAGGAAAGTTATAAAGATTCAGTAAAGACCCGGAAGAATTGGGTTAATTTCCGAAAAAAAAGTTTATATTTGTGGAGTGGTTGGCTAAAAAACTAAAAATTACAATTGTGATTTTTCCCTGTGTGAACAGTCAAAAAGTAAATTTGTGTAAAAGAGTTGTAAGTTGCAAGCATAAATTGTACTTAAAAACCGAAATCAATGCTAAATTAGATTTGATTGGCTGTAATTAAGGTAGCTAGAAGATAGCATAGTGGCTGTTGCAGTTGAAAAATTAATCACACCGGATATTTTGAAGCCAGGTCGTTACTTAGGTAACGAACATTTGGCGGTACATAAACCTTGGGATACGGCAACAATACGCTGGGCGTTAACATACCCAGAAATATATGAAGTCGGATCATCCAACTTAGGACACATCATTCTGTATAACATTCTGAATTTCCAGCCTCGGCAGTTGTGCGATCGCTCTTATCTACCGGGTCCTGACCTGGCAGAAAAACTGCGGACAACCAATACACCGCTGTTTGCAGTGGAGTCGAAGCGATGGCTCAAAGAATTTGATGTTTTAGGCTTTAGTCTCAGTTACGAACTGGGAGCAACTAATATCCTAGAAATGTTAGATTTGGCGGCAATTCCGCTCACATGGACAGAAAGAGCCAAGGGGAACTACCCGTTAATTTTTGCCGGAGGACAAACAGCAACATCAAACCCTGAACCATACGCTGATTTTTTTGACTTTTTCGCCCTCGGAGATGGAGAAGAATTACTACCAGAAATCGGTTTAGTCTTGGAAGAAGGTAAAAAAGCCAAATTGAACCGGGAACAATTGCTACTGGACTTGGCACAGATACCAGGTGTATACGTTCCTCAGTTTTACGACATGGCAGCGGATGGTTCGGTTCATCCCCAGGGCCCAAATGTCCCTAAACGGATACTGCGTCGGGTAGCGTCACCCATTCCAGCTTATTCCATTGGATTGGTTCCTTATATAGAAACGGTGCATGACCGCCTGACGCTGGAAATTCGCCGAGGATGCACACGTGGTTGTCGCTTTTGTCAACCAGGAATGCTGACTCGTCCGGCTAGGGATGTGGAACCAGACGAAGTAGTAACGGCCATAGAGCAAGGAATGCGGGATACAGGTTACAACGAGTTTTCCCTCCTGTCTTTGAGTTGTTCTGATTATTTATCCCTGCCGGCAGTAGGGATGGAAATCAAAAATCGCCTAAAAAATGAAAATATTTCCCTGAGTCTTCCCAGTCAACGGGTAGATAGGTTTGATCAAAATATTGCTAATATACTGGGTGGGACGCGGCAAGGAGGATTGACCTTTGCTCCGGAAGCGGGAACCCAAAGAATGCGGGATATTGTAAATAAGGGTTTAACTAATGAAGAATTGTTAAGAGGTGTAAAAACCGCTTGGGAACAAGGGTGGGACAAAATTAAGTTATATTTCATGATTGGCTTGCCCGGTGAAACAGATGCTGATGTGGAGGGCATCGCGGAAACCGTGGGCTGGCTACAACGAGAATGTCGGGGTAGAGGTAGAAAACCGCTGAACTTTAACTTGACGATTTCTAACTTTACACCTAAGCCCCATACCCCTTTTCAGTGGCATTCAGTTTCAAATACAGAGTTTAAACGTAAACAGAATCAGCTCAGGCAGGCATTCCGCCGCATGGGGGGGGTGAAGGTGAACTTCACTGATGTGCGTATTTCAGCAATGGAAGACTTTGTGGGCAGAGGCGATCGCTCTTTGGGAAAAGTCATTCGTCGTGCCTGGGAACTCGGTGCAGGAATGGATTCCTGGTATGAAAATTTAGATGCAGCTTTTGGTGCTTGGGAAACAGCAATCGCTGAATCTGGATTAAATTGGAAATATCGTCAGGTAGAAAAAGGCGAGTGGAATCTGTTTGATATCCAAAAGCCCGAGGTGGAGATAGAACAGGAAAAGGAGGAAGTGTCATCTTGCTGCACCTCTCTACTTCCTGCTCCTGACTCCCTCGATTTACCCCTACCTTGGGATCATATAGATACAGGCATCGATAAAAAATGGCTCCAGGAAGACTTAAAACGTGCTTTACAAGCAGCAATAGTTCCCGATTGCTCATTTGCGGGTTGCTCACACTGCGGAGTCTGTGGCACAGATTTCGGACATAACATTGTGATTTCGCCGCCACCAGTCCCAAACTTTGCTGGCAATTTTGTCCCGAAGACAACCAAAACTCAAAGACTGCGGGTTTGGTTTGGTAAGCAAGGGTCAATGGCTTTAGTCAGTCACCTTGATTTGATGCGTCTGTTTGATCGAGTGATCCGCAGAGCCGGGTTGCCAATTGCTTTTACAGGTGGATTTCATCCTAGTCCCCGCATTGCCATTGCTAGTGCTTTAGCTCTGGGAGCTACCAGCAGTGGGGAAATTGTTGATTTTGAGTTGACCGAACCAGTGGATGTAGAAACTTTCCGGCAAAAACTAGTTGAGGAACTGCCCACAGACATACCCATATATAAAGTTGCTACTATAGACCTAAAAGCAGCCGCAGCTAACCAAGTTATGGAAGCAGCGGAATATTTAATTACAGTAGCAGCACTGAAATCGGTAACAGATGCACAATGGCGACACTGGATAGATTGTATCAAAGCCAAAGACGAGCTTTGGTGGGAGAAAAAAACTAAGTCGGGCAATCAGTCCTTAGTAAATCTGCGATCGCGCTTGTTCGATGTGGAATTAGTTACAGCGAACACAAGTATTGCCGATTACACGGCTGTTCTCCGTTATCTAGGTAGTTGTCGTCATGATGGTGTGGTCTTGCGTCCAGAACAAATTCTGTCTATGCTGGAAATAGTTGCAGGGGAAAAATTTCAACTGCTGCAAATCCACCGCAATCAGCTGGTTTTAGGGGTATAATTCCTAATAGTAGCTCGCGGCGTAAAAATCTGCGGGCACAGATGCCCTTAGAGCCATAGGGTGACTTGCTAGTAGTTGCCCTCACACAGGACATAATGGGAATTAATTCCCTCGGTTGCGTTAGAATCAGAGTAAGATAATTTTCTGGCGCCGCACTTTGTAAGCTAGTTCACTCCCTCAGTAATCAGGGGGCGGAAGCGAAGATGTGAGATTGTGATTTCTAGGATTGTATCCAAGACTTGGCTTCCAGATAAGCGCCCAACCAAACGGTGAGGCAGATTAAAGAACCCACACTCTCAATAACTTACCTAGTGAACTAGTAACTTAAAAACAGTGCTGTCCGTCAGCAGCTCTTCCTCTTTGCTTTTTAAACAACTGCTGATAGCTTGCGTAGCGTAGCCATATGCCTAATCCCTAGGCGGTAGTGGTATGGTATCAAGAATCAACTACAGACGGTTGATTTGTTTGGTTCAACAATATGCAGCCATTTTGGAATAATTACACGTGTAAACGCAATTTTTTAGTCAGAGCTTCTTTAAATTTGAGCAAAGAAGTCACCATTTTTATGATCAGCAGCACCTTTTGAGGTTGGTAGGGGCAAAAGGCATAACAAACCTCTAATACTTCTTCGTTGGTGCTGCCAATTTTTGAGGAAATTGAATGCCAAAGCAAATTATCATAGCAGAACAGCATCAAATAGCTGCTGTTTTTTCTGAAGATCAAATACAAGAACTCGTTGTAGCTACTGGTCATCACCAAATCGGTGATATCTACTTAGGTGTAGTAGAAAATGTATTGCCTGGGATAGATGCGGCTTTTGTCAACATCGGCGACCCGGAGCGCAACGGCTTTATTCATGTAACAGACTTGGGGCCATTGAAGCTCAAGCGTACGGCTGCGGCAATTACGGAACTATTAGCACCACAGCAAAAAGTGTTGGTGCAAGTAATGAAAGAACCAACGGGGACTAAAGGGCCAAGGCTGACAGGTAACATCACTACACCTGGACGCTATGTAGTTCTGATGCCTTATGGTCGCGGCGTAAATTTATCCCGACGGATTAAAAGTGAAAGTGAGCGCAACCGCTTGCGGGCGCTAGCGATTTTGATCAAACCAGCAGGAATGGGTTTGCTGGTGCGTACGGAAGCAGAAGGTAAACCAGAAGAAGCAATTATTGAAGATTTAGAACTCTTGCAAAAACAATGGGAAGCCATTCAGCAAGAAGCACATTCCACTCGTGCGCCAGCCCTACTCAATCGAGACGATGATTTTATCCAGCGGGTACTGCGGGATATGTACGGTGCTGATGTGAATCGTATCGTCGTTGATTCCAGTACAGGTTTAAAACGAGTAAAACAGTATTTGCAAAACTGGAGTGGAGGTCAAACCCCACAGGGCGTATTATTCGATCATCACCGTGATCGCTCACCAATATTAGAGTACTTCCGCATCAGTGCAGCTATTAAAGAAGCTCTCAAACCGAGAGTAGATTTACCTTCGGGGGGCTATATTATTATTGAGCCCACAGAAGCTTTAACTGTAGTTGATGTTAATTCTGGTTCTTTCACTCGGTCGGCAACGGCTAGAGAAACGGTTTTGTGGACAAACTGCGAAGCTGCAACAGAAATTGCTCGTCAGTTACGTCTGCGAAATATTGCCGGTGTTATTGTGGTGGATTTCATTGATATGGAATCTCGACGTGACCAGTTACAAGTTCTAGAACACTTTAACAAAGCTCTCAAGGCTGACAAAGCTCGTCCTCAGATTGCCCAACTAACTGAGTTAGGTCTTGTAGAACTTACCCGTAAGCGGCAAGGTCAAAATATTTACGAGTTGTTTGGTCATACTTGCCCTACTTGCGGTGGTTTGGGGCACGTTGTGCGTATGCCTGGAGATAGGGTAACTCTACCAACGACAGCGGATTTACCAGAGCGTTTTGTATCTTTGCCTCAGAAAGAACCACGTATGCCAACGGGGCGGATGACGGAACCACGGGAAAATTATGATTCTTTTGGGGAGATTTTTGAGACTGATTCAGAAACTAGCTCTTTGGATTTAATTAATCATCCTAGTTATCAAGAACCAGGGGAAAACAATAGGCGTCGGATCCGCAATCGTCGTGATCGCACTGGTATCAATGGCACAAATGGCAAAGATCAATCTCCGGTTACTCCTCTGGCTCTAGGTTTTGATAACGAGACAGATTTAGATGGGGATAGTGATGGTGAGGTGGATGGTTATTCCCTCCAGGAACTAGCAAGACCCAGGCTGGAAGTCCCGTCTCCCACCCAAGCCAAATCAGGTTGGCATGAAAGAGCAGAGCGCAGTAAAGTCCCGAAAGTAGAGCCGACGAAGCCAGTGGTAGAACCACCGGAAATCAAAACGGTAGAAATGACCCTAGAGGAGCAAGATGTTTTTGCTTTGATGGGTGTTTCTCCTTTGGTGAAGTTAGATGAGGATGTTAAAAGTCCTAAGTCTGTAATTATCAACGTGATCAGTCCTGGGCAATGTGATATTCAACAAACTGAATCAATTATGGCTACTCCACGCCAGCTATCAGACTCTGTTATCAGCGCGGAGGTGAACAGTTCTACTGTGGAAATAGAACAGAAGCCTATTCTCAAAAATACTACTATATCTGCTTCTGAGACTTTTCATGGAAGTTCTCTTGTCTCTGAGGAAAATCCTGTGAACACATCTTCTTTTGGTAATCGTCGTCGCCGCCGTCGTTCTTCTGCTTTAGAATTAGATTCGTCCACAGCAGAGGATAATTAATTTGGTTAAGACTGAGCTAACGGCGGCAGATTTTTGTTCTCCAGTAAAATCTGAGGAACTTTTTTGGCTAGAGTTGTCCTCAAGTTTATCGGGTTTTCCAGGGTTAATTGCGGGCATAGATGAGGTTGGGCGTGGTGCTCTTTTTGGTCCTGTGGTTGCGGCGGCGGTGATTTTGCCTTGTTGTGCTTTGCCTAAACTCATTGCAGCTAATATTAGGGACAGTAAAAAGCTGTCTAGTTCTCGAAGAACTGTACTGGCAAGGGAAATTTGTCGCTTGGCTATAGACTGGAAGATTGGTTTTGCTTCAAGTTCTGAAGTTGATCAAATAAATGTTTTGCAGGGGAGTTTGTTAGCTATGAAGCGGGCTGTACTGAAATTAAAAGTACAGCCTCAGCTGTGCTTGGTTGATGGTAATCAGCTCATAAGGGATTTGCCTGTAGAGCAACAAACAATTGTCAAGGGGGATGAGCGATCGCTTAATATTGCAGCTGCTAGTATTGTGGCTAAGGTGTGGCGCGATGACCTGATGTCACGTTTGGCTTTAAGGTATCCCCTATATGATCTTGAGCATAATAAGGGCTATGGATCACCGAAGCATTTGGTGGCTTTGCAAGAACACGGGGTATCACCACTGCATCGCCAATCTTTTCGCCGTTGTCAGTTTAAGAGTTGAAGTCTCCAGTCATTAACTATCAAAATTCAGAAAAGGTAATTCCGCACTTTTATATAAGAGCGGATTTTCTGATATTTGTAATGTTACCCAGGAGCGATAATCGGCTAAAAGTTGATGTAGTAAGCGTTGTTTAATAGTTATTAATATACTCTTGAGTAAACCATTGCCTGTGGCTTCTAAAATTGGCTTGGGTGTAAAAGAAAGTGGTGGTGGTATGTCTACCTGTACTTCTAAGTCCGCTCTGCCTTGCAAAATAGTAATAGTATTAGAGTTGTCATGCAAAGACAAATTTCCTTGTAAATTTAAGGCAAAGCGCTGGTTAATGTACTCAAAACCGAGGATTTCACAACCGAGTGATTGCAATTTAATTGTGCTATTTGATTCTGCCCAAACTCTCAAGTCTACCGTGGGTTGAATGTTCAGCGACATAAAAACTAGAGGTCGCATTTTCAAACGAAATACTTCTTCTGAAAGTTGATGTATCCGGCTGCTATCTGTTAAAGCATGAACCAGACGTTGGGGCTGGCGCAAATAGTGTTGAATAGGAATGGGTTGTGGTGGAATGTTTATTTTTACGGTTTGGGAAGCAGTAAACTCGGTAGCCATGATTTAAAGATGGTTGATATTTGCTAGTTGAGACTTAACATTTTTTTTAACCATAACTACTTTTTATTGCCGTTTTTGTTCGGTGCTACTCAATGAACTGATTAGTTCGCATATTTTGTTAGAATCACCCTAAACTGCACCATTAGTTGGAGTTAACACCGTAATTACGTGTTTGTTGGATTAAAGTGTTCATTATCCCATATATTTTATACTAGCTCATCTCTGGATGAAAATTTTTTCATCTTCTAAAGAAGTAGCCCCTATTGTAGCGGCGCGATGGCGGGAGTCCTTGTTTAGGAGTTTTATCAATTTTTGCCATGTTCTGCTATTGATCTAAAATCTCAGCACTGGGTCGTCGATTAAAAATACGGTAAATTTGCTGGTGAATATGGCTATAAAGTATATCACCGTCCTGCTCAAATAAGTTCTTAGTAATTGGTGATTGGTAACGGATCCCCATTCTCTATTCAGCACTTTGTAACAAAGGACGAAACGCTCTTGTCTATGTCTATATCTATTGCCCATTTAGGGCCTCCTGGGACTTACGCAGAACAAGCAACCGTCTTTTATGCCAACTGGCTTGCTCAAAATACAGAAAACCAAGTTCTGTTATGTCCCTATCCCAGCATTGCTCAATCACTCCAAGCTGTTGCTAAAGGACAAACTCGGTTAGCTGTTGTGCCAGTGGAAAATTCAATTGAAGGAAGTGTGACCATGACAATGGATGCTTTGTGGCAGTTGGATAGTTTGCAAATTCAGGTGGCTTTGGTAATGCCTATTGCCCATGCTTTAATCTCCTGTGCCGACAGTTTACATAGCATTCAAACCGTTTATTCTCACCCCCAAGCTTTGGCCCAATGTCAAGGATGGTTGGGGCAATTTCTCCCCGCTGTACGGTTAATACCCAGCAACTCTACCACAGAAGTACTACAGGGACTAGATCAGGATTTAACAGCGGCTGCCATTGCATCCTGTCGAGCGGCTCAACTTTATAACCTGCCCATATTAGCCAGTAAAATTAACGACTATCCAGAAAACTGCACTCGTTTTTGGGTGGTCAGTCAAAGTCAAGACGATTTAATCAATACTTCCGCAAGTGCCACCCACAGTTCCATAGCCTTCAGCGTACCTGCAAATTTACCCGGCGCATTGCTCAAACCGCTACAAATATTTGCTCAACAAGGAATTAATCTCAGCCGAATAGAATCGCGACCAACCAAGCGATCGCTGGGAGAATACTTGTTTTTTGTTGACCTAGAAGCTGATGTTCAGGAACCACAAATGCGAAATGCTTTAGCACAACTAACTCAGCATATAGAAATATTAAAAATTTTTGGGAGCTACAATATTCTATCCATGAGCGTTGAACCGTAACTCGTAATTAAAAATTACGAATTACGTTAGCAAAGATCCTCTGAAAGAAGCATTAGGAATTAGGAATTCTTAAAAGTGTCTTTGAGCACAGCACGAGCTGCTAAATGATTGCGAGTAGAAGTCAAAATTTCCGCTTCTCTTTCGAGGCGAAGCACAGTATCTTGTGTTTCTAGCAACGCCTGCTGCTCCGAGGCAACGCCATAGAGGTTACTTGCCACCCAATAAGAAAGTTCTGTGGGCAAGTCGGGTAACTCTTCTGGTAATTCCATATTTTGTTCAGTTAACTTTGCTGAGAGACGCACTACATCTCGCAGTAGTTGTTCTACCTCATTAGCCAAAGGGCGCAAATCTTTAGTTGGTGGCTGGTCTTCTAGCCACTCAACCAAGCCGACACGGTAAGGCTTTTCACGCACATACTCTAGGACACGAAACCTTTGCTGTCCTAAGGTCAGCATTTTCATGCGGTCATCTGGCATCCGTTGGTAATGAATGATTTCTGCACAGCAACCGACGTTGGCAATTTTACCTTCAACTGGATCGACCATTAACACCCCGAACCTGCGATCGCCCTCCAAAATCGTGTTCATCATGATGCGGTAGCGAAATTCAAAGATGTGCAAAGGTAATGGTCTAGTTGGAAACAGAACTACTTCAGGTAGCGGGAACAGAGGTAGTTCGCGAACTGCAATTTGAGAAGAGGATGTCATTGTTACCTTGGTATAAATTTATTTTTAAATTTATTTTAAAATTTTTATTTTAAAATTTACTGTTCTCTGTTTTTCCCGCACTTTGTTTACATTCTATCATTTCTTTCCCAACCAATAAAAAGCCCTGAGATAAATTTATCCAGGGCTGGGTAAATATTCACAGGGATGAATTTAACGCATGTGCCATCCATGAAAACATCAGTGTTGCTAGTTTTATGGCAAGTAATGCGAATGGGTGACTCATCAACAGAGAAGGGATTAATCCTGTTTTTACACTAGTTTGATGGACTCAAGACTAATGACTAATAACCAATGACTAAATTATAGTTTTACTTCAATATCCACACCAGAGGGCAAATCTAGTTTCATCAGAGCATCAATAGTTTTAGAAGAAGGCTGATAAATGTCAATAATCCGACGATGGGTACGGGTTTCAAAGTGTTCTCGGGCATCTTTATCTACGTGAGGCGATCGCAGCACACAGTAGATTTTGCGTTTTGTCGGCAAAGGAATTGGCCCTATGGCTGTGGCGTTAGTTCTGTTGGCGGTGTCTACAATCTTCTCGCAAGATGTGTCTAATAAGCGACGGTCAAAAGCCTGTAAACGAATTCTAATTTTCTGCTGCTGTAGAGTTGCCATGTTTAATTTTCCAGGTTCTGATTAATTAATTAGGGGAGTAGCGAGTGGGGAGTGGGGAGTAGTTCAAACTTAGTTTTAGTTGACTTCCTATTTTTTTAGTTCCCACTTTCTTTTATAGAAGGAAAAGAAAGGAGCAAAGAGGAATTCTACCATCTTTGCTCCTTGGTTATGGGACAAAAAGGTATTACTTCAGAATTTTGGAGACAACACCAGCACCAATGGTGCGGCCACCTTCACGAATCGCGAAGCGCATTCCTTGCTCAATGGCGATGGCGTTGATCAGTTCTACTGTCATTTTGATGCGATCGCCTGGCATAACCATTTCTGCTGCGCTACCATCATCGGAAGTAAAGGAAGTGATTGTACCGGTTACATCAGTTGTGCGTACGTAAAACTGAGGACGGTATCCAGAGAAGAATGGTGTTTTGCGACCGCCTTCTTTTTCTGTCAGGACGTACACTTCACCTTCAAATTGAGTGTGGGGAGTAATGGAACCTGGTTTGGCTATAACCATCCCGCGTTCAATGTCAGCCTTTTGGATACCCCGTAGAAGTACACCAGCGTTATCTCCAGCCATACCTTCTTCGAGACTCTTTTTAAACATCTCAATCCCGGTAACGGTGGTGTTGCGAGTCTCCCTAATTCCTACTAGTTCAACAACATCACCTACTTTGACCTTACCACGTTCAATCCGTCCAGTGGCCACAGTACCACGACCTGTGATGGAGAACACGTCTTCTACAGCCATCAGGAAGGGCTTATCAATATCGCGCTCTGGGTCGGGAATATAGGAATCTACAGCGTCCATCAGCATGTAGATTTTATCTACCCAAGGATTTTCTCCGCGTTTGGTTTTGGAATTGCTGGTCATTGTTTCTAGAGCTTGTAAGCCAGAACCTCTGACAATGGGAATATCGTCGCCCTCAAAACCGTATTCGGTCAACAATTCCCGGAGTTCTAATTCTACGAGTTCCAAAAGTTCTTCGTCCTCCATCATATCTTCTTTATTCAGGAAGACTACCAGTCTAGGAACACCTACCTGACGTGCCAACAGGATATGCTCACGGGTTTGGGGCATAGGTCCATCTGTGGCTGCCACTACCAGAATAGCTCCGTCCATTTGTGCCGCACCAGTGATCATGTTTTTCACATAGTCAGCGTGACCGGGACAGTCTACGTGAGCATAGTGCCGTTTGTCGGTTTCGTACTCAACGTGAGCCGTATTGATGGTGATGCCCCGTGCTTTTTCTTCAGGTGCGTTATCAATTTGATCGTAGCCTTTAGCTGTAGCTTGACCTAGCGCTGCTAGAGTCATGGTGATGGCTGCTGTTAACGTGGTTTTACCGTGGTCAACGTGGCCGATTGTCCCGATATTAACGTGTGGTTTCGTCCTTTCAAACTTTGCGCGTGCCATGAATGCTCGTTTCCTTTTTTAATTAAGCGTTCCCTTTGCTTTTAGCTATGATTGCTTCAGCCACGTTCCGAGGTATTTCTTCGTAGTGGCTAAACTCCATTGAGAAGATACCTCGACCTTGGGTCTTAGAGCGGATATCAGTGGCGTAGCCAAACATTTCTGCCAATGGAACTTTAGCAGTTACTTTGGCCAAACCATCCTCAGATCCCATACCCTCAATTTGCCCACGACGGGAATTGAGGTCGCCCATTACATCCCCAAGGAAGTTTTCGGGTACTTCAACCTCAACTTTCATCATAGGTTCTAAGAGTACGGGTGAAGCTTTCAGCACTGCCTCTTTCATTGCCATTGACCCAGCAATTTTGAAAGCCATTTCTGAAGAGTCTACATCGTGGTATGACCCATCCACCAGGGTTGCTTTGACATCAATTAGTGGATATCCTGCTAAAACACCGGATTCGCAGCTTTCTTTCATTCCTTGTTCTGCGGGGCCGACGTATTCTTTTGGTACAACACCACCCACAATTTTAGAAACAAATTCAAAGCCGCTACCGGGTTCCCCTGGTTCCAAATCGATCACAACGTGACCATATTGACCTTTACCACCACTTTGACGAATGAATTTACCTTCAACCTTGGTGACTGCTTTGCGAATCGTTTCGCGGTAAGCTACTTGGGGCGCACCGACATTCGCTTCTACCTTGAATTCCCGTAACATGCGGTCTACGAGAATTTCCAGGTGTAGTTCTCCCATTCCCGCGATTACGGTTTGGTTGGTTTCCGGATCTACACTGACGCGGAAGGTAGGATCTTCTTCTGAAAGAGATTGCAGAGCTTTGGAGAGCTTGTCCATGTCATTCTTGGTTTTGGGTTCAACCGCCACCGAGATTACAGGCTCAGGAACGAATAAAGATTCCAGAATTACTGGTGATGCTTCATCCGTAATGGTATCACCTGTCAAGGTTTCCTTTAGTCCTAATGCTGCTCCCAAATCACCAGCCCGCAATTCTTCCACATCTAGTCGTTCATCTGCTTTCAAAACCACCAGACGAGAAATGCGCTCTTTTTTATTCTTGGTAGCGTTAAGAACATAACTACCTTTTTTCAGAACCCCAGAATAAACACGAACAAAGGTGAGACGACCGTAGGGATCAGCCATAATCTTGAACGCCAGAGCTGATAGGGGTTCTTGGTCATCAGCTTTGCGCTCAACACTTTCACCCGTTGGTAATGTACCTTGAATTGCTGGTACTTCAATTGGTGCTGGTAGATAATCTACTACCGCATCCAGCATCAACTGCACGCCTTTGTTCTTAAATGCCGAACCGCAGAGTACCGGCACTATCGTTCCTGCAATAGTACCTTTACGTAGGGCATTACCAATTTCATCTTCTGTTAGTGGTTCTCCCTCGAAGTACTTATTCATCAGATGGTCATCGGTTTCTGCTACAGCTTCTACAAGTTTGGTATGGTAACTCTTTGCCTGTTCTTGTAGTTCTGCGGGGATTTCTGTTTCTTGGATATCTGTTCCCTGATCGTTGGTGTAAATGTAGGCACGCATGCGTACCAGATCAACGATTCCTTGAAATTCATTTTCACTACCAATTGGCAGTTGAATGGCAATGGCATTAGCCCGCAGGCGATCGCGCATTTGTTCATGAACTTTATAGAAGTTCGCCCCTGTGCGATCCATCTTGTTCACGAAGGCTATGCGGGGTACTTTGTAACGGTCTGCTTGTCGCCATACTGTTTCTGACTGCGGTTGCACGCCGCCTACAGAACAAAATACTGCGATTACACCATCCAACACGCGCATGGAACGTTCTACTTCAATTGTGAAGTCAACGTGTCCTGGAGTATCGATAATGTTAATTTGATGATCTTTCCAACTGGTGCTGATTGCAGCCGCAGTGATGGTAATTCCCCGTTCACGTTCCTGAGCCATCCAGTCAGTGACGGCGGTTCCTTCATGAACTTCGCCAATTTTATGAATTATGCCGGAGTAAAACAATATTCTCTCGGTTGTCGTTGTCTTGCCCGCATCTATATGCGCCGCAATACCGATATTGCGTACTCTCTCTAGCGGGATGGTACGTGCCACAGTAGCCTCCTATTATAGTTTTTGCTTCATGATATCTTGTATATTACTCTTTGTTAAGATTCTATACTTCTACGGAAAACCGTATTTATTTTTGTGAGTACGGGATATACCGGTTGATATCCAGGATATACCGCCGCTTTTCTTAGTAACGATAGTGTGCAAAAGCTTTGTTAGCTTCTGCCATGCGGTGTGTTTCTTCCCGCTTACGAATTGCATTCCCGGTTTCATTGGCGGCATCCATTAACTCATTGGCTAATTTACTTGCCATTGTCCGACCAGGCCTAGACCGGGCAAATTTTACCAGCCAGCGCAAGGCTAGGGTTGTACCGCGATCTGAGCGCACCTCCATTGGTACTTGATAAGTTGCTCCGCCAACTCGCCGAGCTTTTACCTCTACCAAGGGTGTGGCGTTTCGCACTGCTCTTTCAAAGGTTTCCAAAGGGGCACCACCAGTGCGTTCTTCAATAGTTTTCATTGCATCATAAACCAGCCTGGCAGCCAGTGATTTCTTTCCATGACGCATCACCCGCCGGATTATCATGCTTACCAGGCGACTGTTATATACGGAATCAGGCGGAACTGGACGCCTTTGAATAACACCACGACGAGACATACTTCACCTTTAATTCGGATTTGGCAACGAAATTATATGCTATCAGACACTGGATATACGGGCGGGTAAGGCCGCCTTTCAAACTTTGTTTTTTCTCTACAGTTGCCGATGGACTGGTCTATTAGTTTCCTTACTACAACTTGAGAAGGCGACAACATCATAAACGTAAACATTTAGATGCAACCGCTGCAATTACCTAGGACAGGCTGAATGCCGCTGAAAGTTACCTACTCTTACCTGCTTCATACAGGATTTAGCGATGTTTTTGAAATCGGCAAGGGCAGACAGTTTGTTCTTGGGTGCTGCTGACCGAAGACGCTGAATCGTCGTCCTATGGGATTAATTGCCTAGTTTCTATTTTTTCGCTTCTTTCGGACGCTTGGTTCCGTATTTGGAACGCCCTTGCTTGCGGTCTTTAACTCCAGCTGTGTCTAAGGTGCCACGGATAATGTGGTATCTGACACCTGGTAAATCCTTGACACGACCCCCACGAATCATTACCACTGAATGTTCTTGCAAGTTGTGACCTATACCCGGAATGTAAGCTGTCACTTCAAATCCAGAGGTTAATCTTACCCTTGCTACTTTGCGTAGAGCTGAGTTAGGCTTTTTAGGCGTGGTTGTGTATACCCTAGTGCAAACACCCCGACGTTGTGGGCATTGTCTTAGAGCAGGAGATTTTGTTTTTTGACGCGCTTTTTCGCGTTCATTACGTATCAGTTGCTGTATTGTTGGCATGGGTTACAGCGCGTAAAGCTGCTTAGTAGTCTAACTTTTAACAAATCCTGATTATATCTTTTTTAGGGCTTTTATGTCAAACTTATAATTTTTTTAGTTAAACAAAAGTGGGGGTAGCAACTGAGAAAGAATTACCACATCCACAGGTAGTGATAGCTTGAGGGTTGTGGAAACGAAAACCTCCACCCATTAAATCTTCTGAATAATCCAATGCCAGCCCATTTACATAAGTAAAGCTTTCATTGTCTATGATAAATCTGATGCTGCTCAAGTCAAAGACGTGATCCTCAACTTTTACAGTTTCATCAAAAGACATATCGTAAAACAAACCAGAACAACCGCCTGACCTAACCGTTAGTCTTAGCAAACTATTGGGTTGATGTTTCGACCTTAGGCGCTCAATTTCAGTGATGGCTGCTTGACTCAGGTGAATCATAGAATTTAGTTGTGGCAATATAAAAACCCCATCTTAAATGTTACAGAAGGGCGAACTACAAAAACCACGCTGAACCAAAAACCTTTTTTTATTTATTTTGACTAGATAGCAGTTTCTGCTGGATTAAGTACTTTCTATCCTATTTGTTTATTGATAATTTACCTAAAAAAAAAGAGAATGGTAGCGCCACACCACAACAGCCGGTGGTGAGATGGATTGTGGGCTGAAAGCGAGATAACCCTTAAACAAATGAAATCTCCCGTGGACAAGGACAGGGGTAGTTGAACATTTAGGAATAGCTACGGCAAGATTGCACCATGGTGAGACCATTGTTGTTGCCGTGGGACTTAGCCATTTCTATACAGACAGTGAAAGTAATACGGTTAATAATCCTAAACACTGGCATAAAGCCAAAAAGTGCCTCCAACTATTAAAAGTTAAGTTGTCTGGGTTCAACAAGCTATTTTTTTCATCTCCCGCTACACAACGCAAGGGGTTAGCAGGGGAGAATGTTATTCAGACGCTTTACAGAAGTAGTTCAGTATATTGGCTGTGTCATTACTACAGCCTGAGCACCCCTCTGGCAGATTTAAACTTCATTACGGGCATAGTCATCTTGGTAGCGAATAATATCGTCTTCACCTAAGTATTCGCCATTTTGTACTTCAATTAGGACTAGGGGAATCACACCAGGATTCTCTAGACGATGAGACGTACATTGTGGAACATAGGTTGACTCATTATTACTCAATAGTATTTCTTGGTCGCCACAAACTACCCTAGCCGTACCAGAAACAACAATCCAGTGTTCACTGCGGTGATGGTGCATTTGCAGACTGAGGCGGTGTCCAGGCTTAACTTCGATTCGTTTAATCTTATATCCGCGCCCTTCTTCCAAAACTGTAAAAGAACCCCAAGGACGAAGTTCAGTTGCAGTAATGCTTTTATTAGCGGTCGCAACGGGTAGAGGCAGGGTGTTAGTTTGTGTGGTTTCTTGAAATTGAGCCATGTTTACCTCATTGATCGACATAACAAACTTTCATTACTCTTAAGCATTAATGGAAAATCTTGCCGTATTTTTGCGACGGTAAAACTCATTAATTTATTTGCTCCCCGGTAATCATAACAAAATTTAACTTGAAGGTGTAAAGGATTACTGGCAAAATTGCTTTTTCCATACTAAGTCTTCATTCAACAAATAGCAACTTATTCTTAACTTTAAAAAAGGGTTGACCATTACTGATTAATTAAAAAAAGGAAAAACACCCTCTCTCTTCCCAGCCGTGTAATTACTGTTGTTGCAAGAACACTCCAATGCCGTTGTGAACACGAGCACCAGTATTCGGGGAACGGTCGATTAGTTGCCCCCCCAAATAAAGGCTAGTTGAACTACCACCGTCTAAATTGAGGGCATTGATACAACCAATATTTTTCATTAATTTGGCGTGTTCTGCCAAAGTGGGGCCTAGACCACCCACACGATTGTGTATACTGGCAATGATTAAAGAGCCGACTGCTGTTGTGCAAATGCCACTGCGAATAGCTCTTTGTTTAATAAAAGCCGGACTGAATTTTTCGCTTTCAGCATCAAGAACAATTTGATTGTTTTGTACCAACAGCGGCCCGGCTCCTATGATGTGGGGATAACGGTTGAACTCAGCCGAATGAGTGGTACTAACAATGCTTACTGCTGTACCAATAGGCAATTGTGATGCAGCAGTGGTAGCACTGGCACGTAAAGTTAAGAGATACCCATCCCGGGGAATAGGAATGGGTGTTCCACCAGCTTTGCCACCTGCTAACTGATTGATAATTCGGTCTTGTTGGACTATGACAACAACTTCGTTATCTGTTAAAGGGGTGTAGCTAATTCCCCAAGTGGGAGTGTAACGAGCAATGCCATTCTGAACGTAGCCACTGTTGAGAAATGGAATGGGTAACCTCTGATTATTGGCAGCAATTAAAGTTTCTTGCAACCTGAGACGACCGAGGTAAAATTCGCCAGAATCATTCCAAGCGATTGCTCCTCGGTTGAGAATCGGCCCTGATAACCACTGACCATCCCGACGAATTGCCCCCAAGGGCAACTTATTATTGCGGTTAAAATAACCAGCGTTGATGGCTGCTACAGCCGAATATTGCTGTGCCATTTGAATTAGCGGTGTAATACCCGTTTGGCTGTTGGGGTCTGTACCAATGGGTTTTAGGGTTAGCCCCACTTGGCGGGGATTAATATCTAACCAAACCACAGGAAAGCGGTCTGTACCTAAATTGATTAATTGCTGTCGCCAACGTAATCCTGGTGCCCAGGTGATATCTCGTTGTACCAGAGCATCAACACGAAGATCAATCACCAAGCGATGAGGATTGGATAAAGTAATGATTTGAGGAGACATACCAAAAGGTACACTCAGACTGATAATTGTGCGATTATTGATTACTTCCAATTTTCTAATCACTGGTGTAGCCCTCTTGCCAGCGAAGCTATCAGCAGTTGGCTGTGGGTAGCGTTGGATTAAATCTGGATGGGGGATACCTTCTACAGCCACTATCCACTCTCTGTTGGCTAGGGTGTTTGGTGTATCAGGTTCAACCCTGTTTATGGGTAAGCCTGGGGAAACTTGCCAAGGGGCTGGACGATCTAAATCTAAAACAATGCGAGCCGACTGCAAAGAAAGATTACTTAGGCCAGAAAGTCGCTGACTTTGACGAATATTTTTTACTTGGGCTTTTGGAATAGTGATGGCCAAGATATTATTATTTGTTTGTAACTGCCATCCTGCTCTTTGGGCAAAATTTGTAATATCGACGTAACGATACCCTTGTAGCAGCTTAGTAGCTAAAGCTACTGGCTGATTAACTGAGGAAAACCATTCAACTGGTTGACTGGCTGGATTGTTAGTACTTAAAAAATCCACACCAATGAACTGCCTCAAAGCCCCGTCACTCAGATGTGTTTTTACCTGACCGTCTGTTCCCAGTTCCTGTAACCAAGCACCTGACAAGGTGCGACCATTGAGGATAATTTGGTTACCATAGGCTAACGCTTTGGCCCTTGAGGTGAGTGGCTGGACAATCAAATTTAGCGTTTTGGTGTTAATGGGGGATTCTTCGGCACTAGTAGTCTTGGCAGCAGACAAGCACAATAGAGCAAATGCTAGGATGATTGGCGCTACGGAGCAAAATGACCTTTGATGAGCCTTTTTGGCAACAGATATGTCATATTTTTTGCTGCGGGGATTTAATATTTTTACCATAACTTACTACGTACTTTTGACCAATATAGTCCTAGTCACATGGGTGAGGACAGTGTTGATTCCAATAGGGCAATGAAGAAACTGGCTTTATACTCAGAACAGAGGATGTTGCACTTTGCCATATCACTACAGCAACTAGCTTATTGTCGAAAAATATTAAAAAATAGTGATTTAATTTTTGCAAAAATGTGATATTGTATAAGCTGGGTATCTATCCCTTGTAAACTTCAAAAAGTAATTGTACCACTAAAAGCACTTTTACTAAGTGTTTTAACCATCACTAGTTATAGTCAGTCTATATTCAGTAGTTTGAGTGCTGAAAGCTGGCTGAGAATGTTTAATCGTCACTGATAGTTGCTATTTAGGTCGTGAGCTATGTCTGCTAGGGATACAGATGACATCATCAGCATAAAATAAATATACACAAAAGACATTTCTAGGAATTGTCAAATGTATATACTTTGTAATACGGTGATTTTGTCTATAAATCAGGATTATTTGGACCTTGGAAACTAAGTTGTGTTACGGGTAAGCCAAAGACGTTTGACTTGAAAGCTAATCTTAATCTGTGAACAGCGAATTGAGCAAAAAAGTAGCTATGGCTAAGGCCACGTTGAGCTATGAGGATATCAATAAAAGGCTGTGGGGGCAAAAGTAATTTGTCGAACACAGAGTTATTAGATAAAGTATAAAAAAATAAGATGATTTTAACACGGTTAAAAAATAAAGTCAACCCGAAGTTAAAATTTTTCCCTAAATTTTGGTTTATGTATCTTTCAGGGAAGCAACTTTAGCCGTGACCGTAGTCAAAGGGCTAACAAATTCTTCTCACAAATACTGGCAATATTTGTGACTAACCATCTCAGGAACAGGCTATGAAAAATCAAGCGATGCATCAATCACAAACAATGAAAACTTTGGATATTAACTCTCAGGAAAACTACCAAGGACAAAGGTGGTTAGTAGAAGAACGAGATGCCTGTGGTGTAGGTTTTATTGCTCATCGTCAGAATCATGCCAGCCACGAAATTGTGACCAAGGCTTTAACTGCTTTGACCTGTTTAGAACACAGGGGAGGTTGTAGCGCTGACCAAGATTCTGGTGATGGTGCGGGAATATTGACAGCTATACCTTGGGAGTTGTTCCAAACAGACTATTACCCTGGAAAATTAGCGGTGGGAATGCTCTTTTTACCGCAAGATCCCCAAGTAGTCGCAAAAATTAAGGCAAGAATCGAGGAAATAGCCGCACAAGAAAAATTAACTGTGGTGGGTTGGCGAGTAGTACCAGTGCAACCTAATGTACTCGGCATAAAAGCGAAAGAAAATCAACCTCAAATAGAACAAGTTTTTCTAGCATCAGCTGATAAAACTGGTGAAGAACTAGAAAGGCAACTGTATATTACGCGCAGAAGAATTTTCAAAGCTACCAAAAATATTTCGGAAGAGTTTTATGTTTGCTCCTTGTCGAGTCGCACAATTGTTTATAAAGGCATGGTGCGTTCTTCCATATTGGGAGAATTTTATCTTGATCTAAAAAATCCGGCATACAAAAGCGCTTTTGCTGTCTATCACCGTCGCTTTAGTACTAATACAATGCCCAAGTGGCCTCTGGCTCAACCAATGCGGTTGTTGGGTCACAATGGTGAAATTAACACCCTATTGGGTAACATTAACTGGATGATGGCAAGAGAAGCGAACCTCAATCATCCAGTGTGGGGCCATCGCTGCGATGAATTTAAACCCTTAGTTCATATTGACAACAGTGACTCAGCTACTCTAGATAACGTCCTAGAATTAATGGTACGTTCTGGACGTAGCCCCTTGGAAGCCTTAATGATGATGGTACCAGAGGCATACCAAAATCAGCCTTCTTTAGCTAAATATCCAGAAATTGTTGATTTCTACGAATATTACAGTGGTTTGCAAGAAGCATGGGACGGCCCAGCGCTGCTAGTATTTAGTGATGGTGAAAAGGTTGGCGCAACATTAGACCGTAATGGTTTAAGACCAGCACGTTACGTTATTACCGAAGATGATTATATTGTTGTTGCTTCCGAAGCGGGGGTAGTTGATTTCCCGGAAGCCAAGATTATTGAAAAAGGTAGACTAGGCCCAGGACAAATGATTGCCGTGGATTTAGTTAACCATGAAGTGCTGAAAAATTGGCAAATTAAGCAGCGAGTTGCCAAACAATATCCTTATGGCGAATGGCTCAAGGAATATCGCCAAGAGCTGAAAAATCTTGTTAGTAGTCAGTCAGCATTAGTCAACGGTAACGGTAAGGGTCATACTTCCACAAGCGGAATTGACAAAGAAACCTTACTACGTAATCAATTAGCCTTTGGCTACACTACAGAAGATGTGGAAATGGTGATTCAACCAATGGCGGTTGAGGGTAAAGAACCGACTTTTTGCATGGGAGATGATATTCCTTTAGCGGTGCTGTCAGAAAAACCCCACCTGCTGTATGACTATTTTAAACAGCGTTTCGCTCAAGTCACAAATCCAGCTATTGACCCCCTACGGGAAAAGTTGGTCATGTCCTTGAATGTTGAACTGGGGGAACGGGGTAACTTATTGGAAGTAAAGCCAGAACACGCCCGCAAATTGAAATTGGAATCGCCAGTGTTGATGGAAACAGAACTTGAGGCGATTCGGTTATCAGGATTTGCTACGGCGGAATTATCAACCTTGTTTCCCATTGCTAAGGGGCCAGAAGGTTTGAAAGATGCCGTAAATTCTTTACAAGCAAAAGCTGCTGAATCTGTCAAAGCAGGCGCGAAAATTTTGATTTTGAGCGATTCTCCGTTGGATAAGCTGCGCCAAACCGACCTAGAAGCAGAAAATGGGATCAGTGCGGAATATACCTATATTCCTGCTTTACTAGCGGCAGGTGCTGTACATCATCACCTGATTCGCCAAGGATTACGAACAAAAACTTCACTGATTGTCAACACAGCCCAGTGCTGGAGTACACATCACTTTGCTTGTCTCATTGGTTATGGTGTGGACGCAGTTTGTCCTTACACAGCTTTGGACACCATCCGCGATTGGTGGTTGGAACCCAAAACGCAAAAGTTTATGGAACGGGGTAAAATTCCTACCCTGACCATGGAGCAAGCTTTAGGCAATTATCGCCAAGCAGTAAACTCAGGTTTACTCAAAATTCTCTCTAAAATGGGAATTTCTTTGCTTTCCAGCTATCAAGCAGCACAGATTTTTGAAGCCATTGGTATCGGTGGGGATTTATTAGCATTGGGATTCTGTGGCACAACTTCCCGCATCGATGGTTTGAGTGTGACAGAATTGGCACAAGAGGTACTGTCATTCCATAGCAAAGCTTTTCCAGAACTGACCGCCAAGAAATTACAAAATTTCGGTTTTGTTCAGTGTCTGCCCAAGGGCGAATACCACATGAACAACCCGGAACTGGCTAAGGTGCTACATAAGGCGGTAAACGGGAAGCAATACGACCACTATGAAGTTTACAAGCAGCATTTACAAGGGCGACCAATTACAGCCTTGCGTGACTTGCTGGACTTCCAAAGCGATGACTCACCAATTCCTCTAGAAGAAGTAGAATCAGTCAGCGAAATTGTCAAACGTTTCTGCACAGGCGGGATGTCTTTAGGTGCATTGTCACGAGAAGCCCATGAAACTTTGGCGATCGCTATGAACCGTATTGGCGGAAAATCTAACTCTGGGGAAGGTGGGGAAGATCCAGTGCGCTATGAAGTGCTGAATAATGTAGACGCAGCTGGTAAATCAACCACACTACCCCATTTACATGGATTACGAAATGGTGATACTGCTTCTAGTGCCATCAAGCAAGTTGCATCAGGACGGTTTGGGGTAACACCAGAATATTTAACCAGCGCCAAACAAATTGAAATCAAAATTGCCCAAGGTGCAAAACCTGGGGAAGGTGGACAACTACCAGGGGCAAAAGTTAGTCCTTACATTGCCATGTTAAGGCGCTCAAAGCCGGGGGTAACATTAATTTCACCGCCACCGCACCATGATATTTATTCCATTGAAGATTTAGCACAGCTGATTTTTGACCTACACCAAATTAACCCCAAAGCTCAAGTGTCAGTGAAGCTAGTGGCGGAAATTGGTATTGGTACTATTGCGGCTGGTGTAGCCAAAGCTAACGCAGATATTATTCAGATATCCGGTCATGATGGTGGTACTGGAGCATCACCACTGAGTTCTATTAAACACGCTGGTTCACCGTGGGAACTGGGTTTAAGCGAAGTGCATCGTGTATTGATGGAAAATGGGCTGCGCGATCGCGTAATTTTGCGTGTAGACGGCGGACTAAAAAGCGGTTGGGATGTGGTGATGGCGGCATTGATGGGTAGTGAAGAATTCGGTTTTGGTTCCATTGCCATGATTGCTGAAGGCTGTATTATGGCGAGGATTTGCCACACCAATAACTGCCCCGTGGGTGTTGCTTCCCAAAGGGAAGAACTTCGCAAGCGATTTACAGGAATGCCCGAACATGTGGTCAACTTCTTCTACTTTATCGCTGAAGAAGTGCGTCACATACTAGCAAGACTGGGCTATCGTTCTTTGTTAGAAATTGTTGGACGTGCGGATTTGTTGAAGCTCCGCGAGAAAGTAAAAGTCAGCAAAACCCAAGCCATCAACCTCCACTGCCTACTTCATTTACCAGATACCAAAAATGATCGTAGCTGGTTGCTACATGAAGAAGTCCACAGCAACGGTGCTGTGTTGGATGATGAATTGCTTGCTGACCCTGAAATTCAAGGAGCTATTAGCAATCAATCCACTGTCACCAAAACCTTACCTATAGTCAACACCGACAGAACAGTAGGCGCAAGGTTAGCTGGTGTCATCGCGTCGAAATATGGTGATAGTGGTTTTGAAGGACAAGTTAATCTTCATTTCCACGGTAGTGCGGGTCAAAGCTTTGGTGCTTTTAACCTCCCAGGCATAACTTTGAAACTGGAAGGCGAAGCAAACGACTATGTAGGTAAGGGGATGCACGGTGGTGAAATCATCATCAAACCCCCAACTGATGCCACCTATGATCCCGGACAAAATGTGATAGTTGGCAATACTTGTCTTTATGGTTCTACGGGTGGAGTATTATTTGTCAACGGTTTAGCCGGAGAACGCTTCGCTGTCCGCAACTCTAAAGGTGTAGCAGTTATTGAAGGCGCTGGCGATCACTGCTGCGAGTATATGACTGGAGGCGTAATTGTCGTTCTCGGCAAAGTAGGACGTAACGTCGGCGCGGGTATGACTGGTGGATTGGCATACTTTTTAGATGAAGACAATTCATTACCTGAATTAGTTAATCCAGAAATTGTCAAAATCCAACGAGTCATAACGGCGGCTGGTGCCAAACAATTGCAAGAATTAATTAGAACTCATAGCGATCGCACTGGTTCACCAAAAGCGAAAATGATTCTGGAAAACTGGCAAGAATATTTGCCCAAGTTCTGGCAATTGGTTCCACCTTCTGAAGCTAATAGTGCAGAAGCAAATCCCGAAACTGTTTCTCTAAAACAGTTGAGTTCGGTTTAAAAGCATAAGGTACTCAAGACCCCTGACTTTTGATCAAAAGTCGGGGGTCTCAGTTTTATTATGAATTTTTATTTGCCTTTAATCTTTGCTTGCTCCTGATCTTTCATTGCTAAAAGTTCTGGAACAGTGACAAAACTGTAACCTTGCTTGCGAAACCTACTAATAATTTCCGGTAGAGCTTGCACTGTTTGGGAACGATTACCACCACCATCGTGCAGTAACACAATACCACCAGGTTCTGCGTTCCTAAAAACATTATCGATTAATTTTGGGACACTGGGAAGCGAATAGTCTAATGAATCAGATGACCACATGATGATGGCATACTGACTATTTTTTGCGTAAGCAGAAACTCCATTGTGCATAATTCCCCCTGGCGGTCGAAACAAATTTGTTTTAACGCCAGTAGTTTTAAAAATAAGGTCTGTTGTGTGAGAAACTTCGTAGGCAGCCACCTTGGGATTCATATAATGATACCAATGATGCCAAGTATGATTACCAATAGCGTGACCTTCAGCAATCAACCGCTTTACTTCATTGGGATAATTCTTTACATTCCTTCCTACGACAAAAAATGTCCCTTTGACATTATTTTTTTTAAGAATGTCCAAGGTTTGTGAAGTGGTGTTTGGCCAAGGTCCATCATCAAAGGTCAAAGCAATTACTTTTTTACCTTGATTAAGTTTCAGGGACTTAATGGTTTCACCTTCAAACCGTGCTGGTGCAGCAGACACAAAACCCTTTGCGTTGGCTTCTTGCAACCAACTAGTAAGCATAGTCGCCTTTAATCTCTCAACCCGCTGCTGAGTGCCAACTTTAGCAACCAACAAATTCTTTACATTTATACTTACTTTACTCTGTACCTCAGAGGTATTGGGTCTGATGAGTAACATTAAGCCAAGGCTAAAAGTAGCACTCAACCCAAGTAAAGCAATTAATATTCCTTGCGGCCAAAGAAACGACTTATTATTTTCCACTTCATAGCTCCTTCAAGGGTAGAACCATTAATCATGGTTCTGACGGCACTTTGTAGCACACTTTTTTCTAAATATTAGATACAGATATTTTTACTGGTATCCAGAATTTTTGGATACAGCTTAACAGAAACTGAAAATGTAGATTATGGCTGATAAATTTGCAACTGTAACCTAAATAATCTATTTTTCGATAAAAAATAGCCATATAATATATGTAAATATTTAACACTAAAACCTATATCTACAAAGCAGTTATTTTTTTGGTGTAGGTTATCTATCCCAAAAAATTTGATAACAATAGTTGTTACTATTGTTCTTACTTAAGAAAAAGTTAAATTTCTGGGGTAATGATTGTCACCGTTTGTCTGCTATAAAGTAGACGGACGATAATGAACTGTATATAGTTTCCCATTGTTCAGCTTAACTAAGTCGTTAATCTCTATACTTTTTACTTATTTATTTATAATGATTGTGATCACCATCTCAGTTATTTTATGTATGGTGATGCTTGAGCTACCTGTGCTAAACTTATTCTAAGTTTTTGAACATTTTTACTTGCCAATAATACTAATAACTTAATTCTGAATAATACATTATCAATTGTAGTTTTAGTGCTGTAGGGTGTACAGCGCTAAAAAATGCTTATTAACTCGCACTAACAAATAGTAGGAATACTAGTTTAGTTAGTTGGGTATCAAGCAAGAAGCAAAATGCCATAGGCTTAAGCCTGAGGGATGAGAACATTATTATCAGGTCATTGTCCAAAAGTTATTCTAATTTTAGATATGCGTCCATTCACTGCAAAAGAATGGCTGTTTAGCTTCCTGGTGGGATCTCTGATTCTCTGGCTAATATTTTTGGGAAACTTACCTTTACGGGATTGGGATGAAGGCACTGTAGCACAAGTTGCCCGTGAAATTTGGCGTGCTCCACTTGGTTCTATGGGTTGGCTGTACCCCACCTTGGGAGATGAACCTTACCACAACAAACCCCCGCTGCTCCACTTACTAATTGCTTGGGCTTACTCCTTAGGAGGAGTTAACGAGTGGACAACACGTTTACCGGGTGCAGTATTGACGGCCTTGGGAGTACCCATACTGTACTTAGTGGGAGGTTTAGTTTTTCAACAAAATTTACCAGCTGTGTTTGCAACTTTGGTTTACTTGACAATGTTGCCTGTAGTCCGTCATGGCAGACTAGCCATGCTGGATGGCACGAGTATTTCTTTTTTTCTATTAATGTTATTTTTCTTGCTAAAAGCACGGCAAAATAAATATTACGGTCTGGGTGTGGGTATTTGTCTGGGGCTAATTACTCTGACTAAGGGAATGCTAGTTTTGTTGCTGGGTGCCATCGCTTGTTTGTTCCTGATTGCTGAAGGACAATTAAGTTTGTTGAAAAATCCCTATTTCTGGGCGGGAATGTTGTTCGGCACTGGTGCACCTTTGGCATGGTACATTGCCCAATGGCAACATTATGGTGAGAACTTCTTACAAATTAATTTTCAGTCACAAACCTTTAACCGCCTTGTTCAATCTGTAGAAGGTAACAGTGGACCTCTTTGGTATTATTTAATTGAGTTAATTAAATATGGTTGTCCCTGGCTGATATTTGTGCCGACAAGTTTACATCTAGCGGCAAAAAAACATCATACTACTTGGGCGCGTCTAATTCTCCTGGGGACAATTGTTTATTTTGTCAGCATTTCTGTGATGAGAACAAAACTGCCCTGGTATGTCATGCCGGTTTATCCCTTTTTAGCTTTGGCAGTTGGGGTGAAACTTAGTGAGGTTTGGCAACATCGCCATTTAATTAACAAATATTGGGCGGTATTGTTAGCTACTATAGCTATGGCGGGTTTAGGAGGATGTATTTATTTTGCCTTTGTTGATCCTCAGTATATTTTAATAATCATGAGTCTAGTTTTAGCAATTAGTATGGGTACAGCAGCATGGCTAGTTAAACAACGCCATCGCCTGTTTATTCCTGTACTCTTTGCGGGGATGTATCTAGTTTTAGGACTATTAATGAGTTCCCAATTCTGGATTTGGGAGTTAAACGAAGCTTTTCCCGTTAAACCAGTAGCTACATTAATTCGCTCCCATGTTGCACCGGGAACTAAAATTTACACTTCTTTTGCTTATGGTCGCCCCAGTTTAGATTTTTACTGTGATTGTCAAGTCATCCCAGCAGATATCACGGTTTTACCACAAATGTTGTTAGATAAATCTTATTTACTATTGGATAGTAAAACTTTAGCAAATATGAATTTTTATAACAGGAAGATTATAGGTGTGTCTGAAGGTTTTACCCTAATTTTGCCAAAAATAAATTAACTTTTTAAGTTTTTTTAGATTTATGGTTTATTGAATAAGTAAACATCACCATTGTGATATAACAAATTGAATCCTTGGCTAGTTTTGAGTTCAGTGACTAAGTGAGGATTAAATTCAGGGTCTTTGTTTTCACTGAAATTTAAATCCAACATAACATAATCAAATTGTTGCTCTGTTATTTGTAGAGCATTGGAGTTTTTATTAATTAGCTGGATATTTTCTCGCTGGCTCAAATGAGGAGCAATTCTGGAGGTTGTGATAACACTGGCTTGAGTTGGTATCAAGCTAACGGCAGTATGTAGAAATTTAAGATTTGGTATATTTGATAAATAGCGAGTGATAAAAAATTCATACTTAGCTAACAGTAAAAACATAATAACAGCCCAGGTTATTAAAATACGAGGTTGTAACCAATGTCTTTTTTTTTCTTGTTGATACTCTTCAATGGATTGCAATAGCCAGACAATAATAAATGGGAAAATTGGTAGAGAATAATGATGAATTAAATCTCGTTGTGCCCAATAATCAGAAATAATATTCAGGAATAACATTGGCAGCCCAGGCAATAAAACCATTGATTTTCGCCAATGTAATCCAATAATTACTGGTAATAGGAGTAGGAAATAATAAAACAGTGTATCAGGTAAAAATAATTTTCCTAAAATTAATCCGGGATTATTGATAAAATTCCAGATAATTTCCTTAGGGGAATTACCAAAAGAACTATAAAATACAACCCCCCCAGGTTGACCACCTCGTAGCAGAGGAACAAGATAACCAACGGTCAATAAATACCAAATTGTACCTGCTACAATACAACCGATTCCATACATACGTCGATGTTGGCATAACCACAACCAAATTCCGAAAGCAATAACAGTTAAACTTAAACTATCTTTGCAAATTAAAACTAAACTAGTAGCTATAATCAACTGTCTAGTTTTGCTTGTAATTGCTGCCCACATTGCCCATAGTATTGCCGGAACTGCAATGGATTCTGGGCGAAAGTCAGTAAAAAAGTTAATATTAAATAAGGCAGGATAAAGCAAGTAAGACAAAGCTATGGCTCGCCCATAAGGGACGGATAAACCAGTTTGTAAACTCAAGGCATATATAGGTAAACATCCTAACGCTAGAGCGATGGCTTGAATTGCAAACAACCAATGGACGTCAGGATAAATTTTATACGGCAAAGCAATAAGATATAGAATAAAAGCAGCATGATCTCCAACCATGTGAAAACCAAATATAGATGAAATAGGTGGTAACCCTTGACTGGTTAGATATACCCATTGGTCGAAAATTGCTAAATCAAGAGCATTTGATTGAAATAAGAAATGACGTAAACTACTAGAAATAAATAGTACTAAAATACTCACACCAATCATCCAACCAAGAACACCAGGTTGAATAAAATATTTTTTCCATCCCACTAAAAAACTTTTTTTAGTCAACATTCTCATCAATAAATATAATTAACTATCTGGATATTGGTAATGAATACCTAACATTACCCAAACTATAATTCGAGGTATTATCTCACAATTTAGCTGCAAATGTTTTAGGTATTTATGAACAAAACCAAAAGCGGTGATGTTTAGTCTCAGAATGATCCCCAATGTGGTGCAAGAGAGTGTCAAACTAGAAGTTGTCTGTAAATTTTAAAGCAATTGTGAAAGCTATTACTCTTGTAGGTTCTACTGGCTCAATAGGTACTCAAACTTTAGATATCGTCACTCAGTACCCACACCAGTTTCGGATTGTGGGATTGGCGGCTGGGAGCAATGTGGAAATGTTGGCGGCTCAAATTCGGCAGTTTCGACCGAGTGTAGCGGCGATTTCTGCTGAGGAGAAATTACCAGAACTCCAAGCAGCTATTCAAGACCTTGATCCGCAACCGATTTTACTAGCTGGTATTTCTGGAGTGATAGAAGTCGCCCGTTATGGTGATGCTGAAACTGTTGTCACGGGTATTGTGGGTTGTGCTGGTTTATTACCGACTATCGCTGCTATTGAAGCTGGTAAGGATATCGCCTTAGCGAACAAAGAAACTTTAATTGCTGGTGGCCCCGTAGTTCTTCCTCTAGTAGAGAAACATGGTGTCAAGCTTTTACCGGCTGACTCCGAGCATTCAGCAATATTTCAGTGTCTTCAAGGTGTTCCCAAGGGTGGCTTACGGCGAATTTTGCTCACTGCTTCTGGTGGGGCTTTCCGAGATTGGGATGTAGAAAAGTTAGCACAGGTCAAAGTTGCTGATGCTCTCAAGCACCCTAATTGGTCAATGGGGCGGAAAATCACTGTAGACTCGGCTACTTTAATGAACAAGGGATTAGAGGTGATTGAGGCTCACTTTCTCTTTGGCTTGGATTATGAACACATTGATATTGTTATTCATCCCCAGAGCATTATTCACTCGCTGATTGAGTTACAAGATACATCTGTTTTAGCTCAACTCGGTTGGCCTGATATGCGCTTGCCTTTACTCTATGCTTTATCTTGGCCTGAGCGCATCCGCTCAAACTGGGAAAGGCTTGATTTGGTCAAAGCTGGTAATTTAACCTTCCGTGAACCAGATCACCAAAAGTATCCTTGTATGCGCTTGGCTTATGCTGCTGGTCGGGCTGGGGGATCCATGCCAGCTGTCTTAAATGCTGCTAATGAACAGTTGGTGGCTTTGTTTTTAGAAGAGAAAATTCAATTTTTAGATATTCCTCGATGTATCGAAATTGTGTGCGATCGCCATCAAAATCATAACTGTACAAATCCTTCTTTAGATGACATTTTGGCAGCAGATAAATGGGCAAGGCAAGAAGTTTTAATCGCAGCTAACAAGTTAGAATCTCTTTCCCAGGTAATTTCCCTGCATTAAATAACTCCATAGTCCAAAAACATGAGTGAGGACGGTTATTTCTAGAAAACGTCCTCACTGGTCTTCTGTCATATTTCACTTATTTTTATATAAATAAATTTTATTATTTGTTTAACAATTGATAAAAAAAATAAACTTGTTTTTACAAAAAATCCATAAATTTTAGGGTAGAATAACTGGTTAATAATGGGAAGCAATTTCCGCAAACTTAGTGGCAAGTGGCGGCTGCTAATCATAACTTGGGTGCTACTAACTCAACAACAGTAATTTTTGAATCCATAAGTATTTACTGTAACCCTTAAATAACAGACATTTTTGAGGAATTTATATTAATGATTCCTACGCTAGTCATTGCTTGGATAGTATTTGTGATATTGTTTAAAATTCTGAAAACTACTTTGAAGAATGCCTTAACAATTGCAGCGATATTGGTTCTATTAAATATTGGTTTTGGAATTACACCTGAAGATATTTGGAGTCAGATTATGCACTTTGCGCAAACAATTTCCCCCAAGTGAGACAAAATTAATGGCCTCTGTACAAAATAACTACTCTCAAGCCCTGGGGTATAGCTGTTTTTGGAGCAGACCGGGGTCTTGTTTGTCCATAACTAGATGAAAATAAAGCCCAGGATGAAGAACACAATCTCAAAGCAAACCCATATTAAACTGTTTACAAAGCATCTGCATTCTTCATCTTTTTTTTGTTAATTATTGTGTATTCCAGAAATCCTGGCTAAGGCGTCTTTGACATTTGTAGGTAGCTGACGCATGACCTTACCTCTTTCCCGATCCAATGCTACTAATGTCACCTTAGCAGTGGTGTACAACTGCTGTCCATCAGTTGAGACAATTCCATAATCCCAGTTCATGCGGACACCAGTGACTTCAGTCATGCGTGTTTTGACAATCACTGCCATTCCTAACTTAATTGTACGGTGATAACGCACGGAAAGTTCTACAACCGGTAAATCACAGCCTACTGCTACTAAATCAGCAAATTCAATACCTATGGATCGCAAACATTCTACCCGTGCTTCTTCCATCCAGGCAATGTAAGCACCATGCCAGACAATACCTCCATAGTCAGTATGATGGGGTTGCACTCTGACCGGATACTCAAACCAACTTTCAAATTCCTGGTGCGATGGAATATCAATGGCGCTGGTTGGTGGTAATTGTGTTGAACTTGGTTGTTTTTCCGACATTTTTGAGTCTCTTAACAGCTATGAATTTTCCACATCTGAAAGAATTCTCTCATAACGTTCTAATTAACGCGCTTAAAACAGGTGATGGATCTGGAATGAGTAAAGCAAATAACTTTATATTCACATTTCCACTGCCTAAAGGGGAGGGGATTCTAAACTTTTGCTACCCTCATATCTGAAGCCACTGCCTTCCGCAAAGAAAAGGAGTTTTTTCCATTTACCTAAACGTTGGGTTGTGGAGCGTACCTTTGGCTGGCTGAATTTGTCTCGGTGTTTAAGCAAAAATTATGAACGACCACCTCAAACTTCCGAGACACTCATCTATGTCGCCATGATTCGCATCATGGTTCGACTGAAGTACCCCATCGCATAAGGCAATTCCTAAAACTTTTTAGCTAGGGTTTTGTTACTTGAAGTACCTGGTGTAGATTGTTTGACAAGATTAGCCAGCTCTTGTAGCTGACTAATTGCCTCTGCACCCTCTAACTTCATTAACTCACGGTCATCTCGCATTTCTGTCCAAGTAATCCCGTAATCGGATACCAAGAATCGAATCAAGTGATTGTCCCCCAAGCTAACCATAAACGAAGCACTATTCATTTGGTCACCACAGGTGTAACAGGACGCAGGATATCCACGTCGTTCTAACACGATTGCCAAGGCTTGTAGGTTCATTACCAAGTCTTGAACGAATTGTCGGTGTTGATAAGCTAGTCTCAGAAACACGTTTTTCCTCCACACACCACAGTGATTTTAGTTTCTTTTATATTTTTTTTAGATTTTTTCATCCACTGGTATTGTAAACTATCCATTACATTTACCAAAACTTCATGAAATCGTTAATTCGCTACCTAGCTCAGGTTATTAGATAAATATTCAGTCTGCCGTATCAAGTTATTCAATTTATGAGTTAGTCTTATCAGACAGCTTGTATGAGGTCAAGTTTTTCTCATGTATTTTTGTCTGATTAAATGCTTAACTGTAATGATTCGGCTTTAAGAGTAACGCAAATTTGGTATTGGTAAACAACGGAAAAGTTACGGATATTATTTTTGTGTGACTTATACAGTCTAATATCAATAGACTCATTCAGGCAAGAATCTCCCGGTCTTGAGACGGGAGGGCTTTAGGTTCTTTTTGGCGTTGTCAACCTATGTTTCCCTTAAGGAAAATTTAGCACTGTTGTGTTTAATTGTTGGGTATATAAAGTCAAGTCCTCCTAAAGATATAGACTTTGGTGGATAAATTTAGGTTTGGGATTCGGGACTGTGGGCAATGGGGGAGGAATAGTTAAGATATGTTTAAGTGATTTCCACAACAGTACCAAATACGTATCCTAAATACCCATGGCTTAACACTGAGAATAACTGAACATGGAATAGGTATGTTGCCATTTTGCCACTATTTTGTCATTGTGGGGGTTGTGCTGCAACATCTGCCCAGAAACCTAAAATTTAGTCTGGCATGAGCAAAAAGGGTTGTATTGGCTACATAAGAAACATATTGAGCAGAGCAAATCCAAATGATATAAATTTTGACAAACTTTTGTATTGGTCACTTTTCATGGCGAAACTGGAAACCACCGCCACAGCCGATGCTTTGAGTATGGCGGTGGGTATTTTAAGAAACTACTTGCCACCAACCAAAAGCTGGACCGATAAAACGGATAGTTATCCAAGCTACCACCATAGCACCAATACAGAACCAGGTTCCACGAGTAGTCCACTTCATAAACTGTTCAGATTGAGTTTTGGTGATAGGAAGCCAAGGCAAGATGCGAGTTTCTTGGCCGTACTTTTCCCCAAGTGTAGCTTTACGACGCTTTGCTTCACCCATAATCAGCAATCTAAATTCAATCAGGTTTTAAGATACTTACACCAAGATTGATGATAGCGCTTGCCATGACATGAGCGCGAGGTAATTGACAAAACGTAAATACTTAGCTAGGTAGAATCTTCATCACTAGGATGGGAAAAAAGACTGGGATCAAGATAGTTAATCCGTGCTAGAGGACTGAGGACAGCCAACACTTGAGCGCCATAGCTGCGATTCACTACACGACTGTCAAGTAAAGCCACAATACCGTGACTTTGTCGTACTGGCGCTATGGCTCGTTGTAGTTCATTCAAAGCAGCTGGTAACAAAAATAAACGAAACCAATCTTGATGTGATCGCTTGTAATAAGCCACTCTACCAGCCACGAGGGGATTTTCCAAAGATGGTAACGGTAAAGTCGCAATAATTAACAGATGAGGGCCAGGCAAAACAGTTTGATGCGATCGCCAAAATTCCCACCCACTGACCAAGATTCCATTTTCATCCAAACAAGTTTTTTCCACCCGCACCCGTGAACCAAACTCTGAAGCGAGAATAGCACCTACTTGAGCCTTAAGTGGGACATCTCCCACTAATACCACGGTCAAACCTAAAGCTGTAGCGCTCAGACAAATCAACGTCCGGACTTTGTGAATAAATGCTGCTTGAAATTCTGGGGTATTTGGTAGAGGTAATTTATGGGGTACATACAGTTGAATTGCTGACCCTTGAGTATCATTGGAGAATTTCAAGCAAGTTACTTCATGTAAACCCAAACGTTGACGAAACAATGGCGCTTCAGTTTCCGGTTCCAGGGCGCTACCAATCAATACCACTGGTTGTCTTTGCCAAATGGGCGCGAGACTGTTTCCTAATTCAGTGGGAGCATAGTGTAAAGAAAATAATCCTTGACGACGGGTAATGGTTGCCCAGAAAAGAGGAGAGGTACATGAGGCGGGGACATTTTCATTACTCAATTGAAATTCCTGCCAGAAATTTTTCCAGGCATCTGGTAAGATTGATACTGATTTCAGTTGTGAATGTAAATCACCCAAAATATCTATTTCTGTCAAAGACATTAGATAGCAGTCATAAGGATTAGCTGGGTGCTGAAATAGTTCATGTGTCAGTTGTGCCCGTGCAGAGCGAATTATTTCCGCTTGATTAGGGCAAGCCAATATCAGTTGATCCCAGTCGTGAGGTTGAATAACTTGGGTAAGCTGATCACGTACCCAATCTTCTAAATCATCTACCCCATCAATAATTGTGGGAATGCCTGGGGGAAAATTATCAGTGGATGTGAACTGCGCTTTTAACCAAGCTTCAGGGGAGGTGAGAAGTATTCCTTGAAAATCAGAGCCAGGCCAAACTTCACCAGTCCGGATGGGTTTATTAGCTTGTAGCCATGGCTGAAGACGGGGAATTTCCACTTGGAGTAGACGTTGCTGTACTGCTTCTGGAGCGACGATAATCACGGGGCCATGCCACATTAAAGCCGATGCCACAAAACTAGTGCGATACCGACCTTGATAGCCAGAAACTGCCCCGACTTGAATTAAGGCGCTGCGTCCTACACGCAAGGCGCGTGCTACCAACCTTGCCATAGTTAAATGATGCGGCCAGGAAGGAAACCCCGCCTGCGATCGCAGGAAGTTATGTAGTGACAAATGAACTTCAGCCTCAATCACCAGCTTTTCATCCCATACAAAGTAATTTCTAATTCCAATAGCCGCATTTCTATTATCTTGTCATTAGTCATTAGCAACTACTAAAGACCCATAACTAATTAACCATTACCCTCAATTATGCCAACTTACAAAGGAATTTCCAGCGAAGCCTTCAGGCATCCACTGGATCGCCAAGCCGAGGAAGCTTTACGAAATTTACCGGGATTTAATTTAATAGCTCGTAAATTTGTGGAATTTGTCTACGAACGCCCTCAGTTAGTCTATCTCATGGGTAATGCCATCCAAGTAGGCCCACGTCAATATTCCACTATTTACCAGATGTTCCGCGAATGTGTCCGGGATTTGGACATTTACCCAGAACCGACACTGTTTGTCGCGCAGAATCCCGAAGCAAATAGCTATGCCCTTGGGCAAGAGAATCCTTACATTCTCATAAATACAGGGATACTAGATTTACTCGACCAAGGGGAGATTCGGGCAGTGTTAGCCCATGAACTAGGGCATATTAAGTGTGGTCATACCATTTTAATTCAAATGGCCATGTGGGCGATGAGCGCGGCTTCCGCCCTGGGCGAAATGACCTTCGGTATCGGCAATTTCGTCTCTCAAGCTTTGATTTATGCCTTTTTTGAATGGCGACGCAAAGCTGAATTAACGGCAGACCGCGCTGCTTTGTTAGTGATAGATGACTTAAACACGGTCATGTCATCCATGATGAAAGTTTCTGGCGGTAGTATTAAATATGCTCATGAATGCAGCTTACAGGAATTTATTAAACAGTCAGAAAATTATCATTCACTAGACGAAAATGGAATGAATCAGGTTTATAAATTCTTGCTCTACAATGGCGCTCAAGGCATGATGTTGGGCCATCCTTTCCCAGTAGAACGCTTACGTTATTTACAGGAGTGGTCTGTATCAGAACAATACCAGCAAATTCGCCAAGGAAATTATCAGCAGTCCCCTGCATCAGGTGCGGTAGATATTACTGCTCAAACCGCCTCTCAGGAAGCAGAAACTTTGCGACGGCAAATTGAAGAATTGCAACAACAAATTAACAAAATTAAAAAGTCTGACAACTTCAATGACAACCCATGACAAATTTCCAGCAATCTATTCAAATGGCGTTTCTGAATATGGCAATTAAGCTTATAAAACATCTATCAGTATTCGCTAATATTTTGGCTTTTGTAATTTTGATTCCGGGAATTGCCTTGGCTGCACCAGTTCAAATCAATCCTATTCCCAGGATTATTATTAGCCAATTTAGCAATACAAATGCTGAATCTAGCTTATTTTCAGATACTAACCTCACACCCCAACAGCAGCAACAACTCCAAGCGGTGCGCCAAAGGAGAAATAAAGAAATAAGCGCGGTATTAAATTCATCCCAGCGAGCCAAACTAGCTGAGAATATGCGCTCTGGTAATGACATAAATCAGGGTTTAGAAAAGCTAAACTTACCACCAGAACAAAAAGACCTCATCAATGCCATAATCCAATGGACTAACCTGAAAATCCAGGCTACTTCATCTCGGCATTCACTACAAAGAGGGCAGGAATAAAGTTTTCATTGGTTGCTACTGACACTTTTTCGCTAATATAAATTGGCACAGAGATACTCTTATTAGTGGATAGCTCATCAATTACGGCCAATAAAATAAATTGAGGCACAACGAAACAGATGTTAAAATCATGAGGCAAACGCACCTAGTTGTAGCAAGTGGGGCAAGATTGGTGGTTCTAGCCAAACAAATTGCTCCGGCGAAAGGTTGTTTCAATGTCAAAACTGTGGCTTTGAGTGTGACAGAGATTTAAGTGCTGCCATTAATTGAAGTCAAAAAGTGGTCAGATTGACTTTGTTAGCCTGTGGACTAGATATTGCCGATACTTCCAACATGAACCAGGAAGTAAACAAAGCTCAAAGTAGATTTGACTAGGTTTTATATAACGGCGACACAGTTTGTGAATGAGAAGTGGAAACATATTTCAGTATTTTTTGTATCTGCTGTCCCACGGCCAGTGGATTTTAAAAAGATGCTTGTGAAGGGGAATCTGGACTGGGTTTGAGGACAGACATGACCTACAACCGGACAAACCCGATGATAGCCTAGCGTGGCGTGAGCCATAGCAAGAATCTCCCGATGCAAAAGCAGTTTTATCGGTGAGAGTGTCAAAATGTATCTTGCCCTATTTAGTTCGTTACCATGTCTGAAGAAGATATCCGTGCCACTAGACTGGAAAAAGTCAACCAACTTAAACAGCTAGGAGCTAATCCCTATGCCTACCGTTGGGAATCCACTCATAAAACAGCAGAATTGCAGGCAAAATTTGCCGATTTACCCAGTGGTGAACAAATTGATTTAGATATTGCCGTTGCTGGACGCATTATGGCGCGTCGTGTTTTCGGTAAATTGGCTTTCTTCACCCTACAAGATGAAACTGGCACTATTCAACTTTATTTAGAGAAAAATCACATCCAAGAATGCATGGCATCTGTTGATACCGATGCTTTCACTCACCTCAAACAACTTACAGATGCAGGTGACATTCTCGGAGCCAAAGGCACAATTAAACGGACTGAAAAGGGCGAATTATCTGTCTACGTCAGAGAATACACCATCCTCACAAAATCACTATTACCTCTACCGGACAAGTGGCATGGTTTAACGGATGTTGCCAAACGCTACCGTCAGCGCTACGTTGATTTGATTGTCAACCCCGAAGTGCGGCAAACTTTCCGCCGTCGCGCCCAAATTACTGCGGGTATTCGCCGCTATTTGTCGGAACGGGATTTTCTGGAAATTGAAACTCCCGTTTTGCAAAGTGAAGCCGGCGGTGCTGACGCGCGTCCGTTTATTACGTACCACAACACTTTAGAAATGGAGTTGTATCTGCGAATTGCTACAGAACTTCATTTAAAACGGTTGATTGTGGGTGGTTTTGAAAAGGTATTTGAACTAGGACGAATTTTTCGCAATGAGGGAGTATCTACTCGCCACAATCCGGAATTTACCTCCATTGAGGTTTACCAAGCCTATGCGGACTATCAGGATATGATGGCGCTAACAGAGGGAATTATTACCACTGTTACCCAAGAGATACTCGGCACACTGCAAATAATTTACCAAGGTACGCCCATAGATTTATCACCACCTTGGCGACGAGTGACGATGCATGATTTAGTTAAAGAGTATACAGGGTTGGATTTCTATTCTTTCACAACCTTGGCAGAAGCTAAAGCAGCTAGTAAAAATGCAGGGGTGCAAGGTATTGAAGATGTACAGTCAATTGGCAAATTGTTGAATGAAGCTTTTGAACAAAAGGTAGAAGAAAAATTAATTCAGCCTACCTTTGTGATTGACTATCCAGTAGAAATTTCACCCCTGGCTAAACCTCATCGCTCTCACCCTGGTTTGGTGGAAAGATTTGAGTTATTTATCGTGGGGCGAGAAACTGGTAACAGCTTCTCAGAATTGACAGATCCTGTGGATCAAAGAGAACGTTTAGAGGCCCAAGCTGCTCGCAAAGCTGCGGGGGACTTAGAGGCCCAAGGCGTTGATGAAGATTTCCTCACAGCTTTGGAATATGGAATGCCCCCTACAGGTGGTTTAGGTATTGGGATTGATCGGTTGGTGATGTTATTAACTGATTCTCCCAGCATTCGGGATGTGATCGCCTTTCCCTTACTTAAGCCAGAAAAATCTGAATCATCCTCAGAATAACCAAGTTAATCAATATTGGCGATTATATACAAATATGAAGGTGTGTTTAGGCTATGTCTAACACACCATTTTTCTGACTTAAAAGAAACCGAAAATCAGCCACTTAGGAGGTGATACAAGTGTTGCTGGTGTTAGAGTACAAAGTTAAGTGCAATCAAAGCCAAAAACAAGCTCTTAATGAAGCAATTAGGACAAGTCGCTTTGTAAGAAACAAAGCTATTGGTTACTGGATGGACTCACCAAAAAAAGCAAAGGTTAACACAATTGTATTAACTAACTAATCCACAGCCCCATAAATGTAGTTTTGGGTGTGAGCTGCGAAAATTTAGCAAAAAACGGGGTAGGGAATGCCGGTTCCTGTGGCCTGCGGTCAGGAATATTAACGCTACAGGAGTTGGAGTCAAGACTTTAGTTGGTGAAAACCTGCTAGAGCAAATTCTGACGTTGAATGTAGAATCTCCGTGGCTTTAGCCCGGAGAGTGTCAATTCTTGTAATTCGACTAAATTAACTAAAAGCTCATAACTAATTTGCTACTTCGGCTATTTCGATAATGCGTCCTTCATAGTCCTTAACCAAAAAATTGAGGGGCTTGTGGTTGCGAATTTTTAATTTTAAACCACGCATTTCCACCCGCAATAAAATCATATCCAAGCAGTCGCGGTCAAAACAAACGTGACGTTGCTGATTTTTGTGCCCCAAGCTAGCCCCTGTAATTACGTGTAACTGGGTATTTTTTTTGATCTGATACCAAAGCCCATTACTAGCATTATTCATGACCTTGCTAGACCAGCTGGGACTAGTAGACATGTATAGTGGATCAATCCCAGTGGCGCCTAAAGTTTGTTCGTAGTTGTAGTAGTAGTGCAAAGGCACTTCGGCAGCTGGCAAATGTAGCAGCCCTTCATACAACTGTCGGGCAATTTCCAAGTCAGACACCATTATGGTGTATACTTTTGGGGCGCTGGTGAGGAACATCCACATAGCACCAGCATAAGCTGCCAGCAACATCACCATGATACCTTGGGTGGAGAATAAGCTATCCAAGGGCAGGGAAAGCAAAAAAGAATTTAAAGTCAAAGGTGTGAATAAGAAACCCATCACATTAGCTGCTGTAACCATGAACAAACCAAAAGATTATGTGGGGGAGCTGCTTTTATTATTGTCGATAGAACTAAATTTAAGTCCTTGTTCTTAATTTATCAATACTAAACTGGTGTGAGTTTGAGCAACTAACAGTACACAACCTGGCTTGTATGCAGATAAGCACAGCACATTCTCATCCAACATTGGCTAATTCATATCAACCGGGTTTTAATTCAAGAACACTTTACCGTCCTCTTGAATTTGCACTGTTTTTGTATCCTCCTCTAAATTAGTTGTTTCATTTAATTTCACCACCATCATCCCTGTTTTTTCAGAGGGTTGGGGAGTCACCTGAAGCAATCCGCCATCTTCACGGAAGAATGTCATAGTTACTGGTGCGTTTAAATCTCGCAGCATGGTATTTGATTTACCTTCAAGCGATCGCGCAGGTGTATCACCAACTACTTGATAAGTAACTTCAGCCCCAGTATCGTTTACTAAACGGATATCAACCCTACCATTGGCAAGGGCAATCTTGGCGCTGGGTGGTTGCTGTTGTTCCGGTAGAGGTGGTTGGATCACGTTCACAGGTGGGGGGGCTGATACAGCTTGACTGGGGGGAATCCCTTGTGAAATCAGTTGTTGGGTTCGAGCATTTGGTGGGCATCCTTGAGGTACAACATTTCTACTGTTAAATGGTTCTTCGTAGTAAATACGAGGGCAGGGATTCATTACCAGAGTCCTTGAATCTGGTGCTTCACCCCCGACACCAAGGGGTATCTGAGCAGGTGCGGGGGTAGTAGGGACGATGGGTGCTGGAAGCTGCCCTTGGGCTTCTAATCTGCGGGTCAGGGCATTGGGAGGGCATCCCTGTGGCACTAAAACCCTGTTGTTGTGTGGTTCTTCGTAGTAAATACGAGGACAAGGGTTAATCTGGGAAACAGGTTGCTGTGCCACTGCTCTGGGAGAAATTGCAGGGCTGGTAATGAGTAATCCACCGGAAATAATGCTGAATAACCCAGCATACTTGAGAAAATTTCGGGTATTTCTTTTCATAATTAACTCCCTGAGTCTGAATTTTTATTGGAGTAAAAAATATTGCAAATTTTAAAATTAGTTATTTTTATAAATAACATCAAAAACTGGCAAAATTTAACTTATGGCAAATAGTGAACAAGTCTAAATTAACAATTAATTCTAATTTTTTAATCTAACTATAGGAGCGAAATAAAAACCAAATGAGAGGAATATTTCAATCTCAAGGATGAGGTTATTTAATAAATATTAATTATTTTATATACAAATAAGTATAAATAAACTTCACCCAGGTGTGCTTGATAAAATAAGGTGTAAATGGTGTTTTTGCCGGGGTGTTTCCCCAATTTTTAATCCCTGAAGGATTATGAACAATCAATTTAAAACTCAAGAGTGATTGGTAAAGTGATGGTAAAAGTTGTACCTTTGCCAATATTGCTTTCAACGTGCAGTTGACCTTGATGATGTTCAACAATTGCCGCAGCGATGGCTAATCCCAATCCTGAACCTGTGGAACTCTCAGTAGTTGTCTTTGCTGTCTTATGGGTACGTGCTGGATCTACTCGATAAAAACGGTCAAATAAGCGCGGTAAAGCTTCGGCTGGAATGCCGATTCCGGTATCGCTGACTTTAATTTGTAATAAAGCTGTGCTGGAACGAATTTTAGAAACACGACTGCTTCCCTCCAGACGCGCCAATTGTATATGCACCTCTCCTGGGGAGGGTGTATACTGTAATGCGTTGCTAATCAAATTTGTGAACAGTCGGACTAACTGATCCCATTTGCCCTGAAGTGTAAACCAGTTGTCTAAGAATTGGGGGAGCGCTTCCCCAACGGGAGGATCAACCAAATCAAGAGTTAAAGTAATTTTTTTTTCTTTAGCTAATAATTGTTGTTCTTCAACTACTTCCATCAGCAAAGCGTCTAAAGAACAAGACGAAAAAATATCCTTGCTGATACCACTATCCTGTCTTGCCAAAAATAATAAATCATCGACTAGTTTACCTAAGCGTTGGGTTAGCCGTTCCACCACCTTTAACTGTTGGCGATAGTTGGCAAAAGCCGTGGCTTCTGTTTCGGCTAATTCTAAATCAGCAAGAGCAACTTGCACATTAGTTTGAATCAAGGTAATCGGACTGCGGAGTTCGTGAGAAGCATCAGCAGTAAATTGTTTGAGACGGTGGTAAGATTCGTCCACCGGTTCCATGGCTTTGCCTGAAAGAAACCAACCACTTGCAGCTACTGACAGAACCATGAACCAAATACCTAAGGCCAAATCAATAATCAACTGGCGACTAGGTTTAGTGACTTCAAACCAAGGATGGCTAACACGCAAATATCCTAATACTTGCCGTCCCACTTCCACTCGCTGGGTAACTTGTCTTAACAAGATTGGTGAATACTCGGTACTGAGTGGTGAGTCCAATTTTTCCCCATCTTCGAGTCTTTCTTGTTTAACTACGCGGACGGTTTCACCGAGATGGTTCCCATGAATGGGAATATTCAAAGGTTCCGATAGGGTTGACCAAAGTAATTTGCCATTGGGACTAAACCATTCTAAGTCGATGTGGTCATCGTCTACGGTGCTGGCATTATTACGAAAACTTGCTTCTACATTAATTTGAAATTGTTCAGCATCCCCATGAACAGGGGAAATCACAAGCGATCGCTGGATAATTTCCACTACGTGGTTGAGAGTATCATCAACTCGCTCAATTAATGTACTGCGGACATATAAATATACACCACTGGCGAATAGTAAAAGCAACACCGCGGTTATAGCAGTGTACCAAAGAGCAAGACGGCGACGAGTAGCTTGAAACATGGAAAAATAGGGAAAAATTTGCTGGCTTCAAGATTGTTAAGCACTTTATGGGTAATCACCATAGCTAAATGTAACTTTAAAGTTTCCCTCAAGCCCTATTTCATCTACTATATTTATAGTCCTCCAGATGTATAGCTTAATTTAGCTACCCTGTGATCGTCATGCCGAAATCAAAGAAGAACAACAATCCCATTGATTTGAACGATCCGCAATATTACATTAACCGCGAGTTAAGCTGGTTAGAATTTAACAGTCGCGTACTGCACGAAGCCTGTGATCCCCGGACACTGCTTTTGGAAAGATTAAAATTTTTGGCGATCTTTAGCGGCAATTTAGATGAATTCTTCATGGTGCGGGTTGCAGCTTTGAAGCAACAGGTAGAAGCCAAAGTTGCCAAACTAACTCCTGATGGTCGCACACCCCAACAACAGCTAGATGATATTAGATCAACCCTGATTCCCTTGGTGAAAAAGCAGCACCAACAACTGGAAGAAGTGCTACAACCTCTACTGGTTAGTCATGGTATCTATATCCTGGACTACATTAATTTAAATCAGAAACAAAAGATTTACTTAGACAAGTTCTTTGAAGAACAAATTTTTCCAGTTCTCACTCCCTTAGCTGTTGATCCTAGTCATCCTTTCCCTTACATTTCTAATCTCAGTCTGAATTTGGCAGTTGTAGTCAAAAATCCAGATACTGAAGAAGAATTTTTTGCCAGGGTCAAAGTCCCCAACGTACTACCGCGTTTTTTGGCGTTACCACCAGACTTAGAAACATCAGAAAACGGAAAAACTGTCCATTGGACTGGTGTACCGTTAGAACAGGTAATTGCTCATAACCTGGAGTTTTTGTTTCCAGGTATGAACATACAAGAGTATCATCCCTTCCGCATTACCCGCGATACTGATTTGGCTTTGGAAGAAGATGAAGCAGATGACTTGCTTTTAGCCATTGAACAAGAACTACGCAAACGCCGCATGGGGGGGACTCCCGTTAGATTAGAAATTAAATCCCAAACTCCTGACCCCATTCGTTCCCGGTTGTTGCAAGATTTGGACTTGACAGAAAATGATGTTTATGAAGTGGATGGTCTTTTAGGACTCCGGGATTTAATGTATTTTATGTCTTTGCCACTACCCCAACTCAAAGAACCACCACGCCAGTCTGTAGTCCCTTTGCGTCTGCAAAGGTTAAGAGAACCAAGTTTAAATTCAGACTCTTTAGAAGTAGAAGAAGGTCAAGACTTTTTTGCGGTGATTCGAGAAAAGGACTTGTTGGTGCACCACCCATATCAATCCTTTTCCTCAACAGTGGTGCGCTTTATTACCCATGCAGCCCACGACCCAAATGTGCTAGCTATTAAAATGACTCTGTACCGCACTTCTGGAGACTCCCCTATAGTCAAAGCCCTCATTGCAGCTGCGGAAAATGGTAAGCAAGTATCTGTATTAGTAGAACTCAAAGCGCGCTTTGATGAAGAAAATAATATTTACTGGGCTAGGAGTTTAGAAAGAGTCGGTGTCCATGTTGTCTATGGTTTAGTAGGACTCAAGACTCATTGCAAAACCGTCATGGTAGTGCGACGAGAAAAAGACCGAATGCGCCGCTACATACATATAGGTACTGGCAACTATAATCCTAAAACAGCCCGGTTATATACAGATTTGGGGTTATTTAGCTGTCGGGAAGAATTAGCTGCGGACATTACAGATTTATTTAACTTTTTAACAGGCTATTCTCGACAAAAATCTTATCGAGAAGTACTGGTTGCACCTGTGAATATGCGCGAGGGGTTTTTGGCATTAATCCATCGCGAAATAGAGAATGTGCAAAATGGTTTTTCCGGACGCATTGTTGCCAAAATGAACTCACTTGTAGATCCACAAATTATCGCCACTTTATACGAAGCTTCTCGCGCTGGAGTACAAATAGATTTGATTGTTCGAGGTATTTGTTGTTTGCGTCCCGGACTCAAAGACATCAGTGAAAATATTCGCGTTATTAGCATTATCGGCCGCTTTTTAGAACATTCTCGTATCTATTATTTTCATAACAATGAACAAGAGGAAATCTACATCGGTAGTGCCGATTGGATGAGTCGTAACCTAGATCGCCGAGTGGAAGTAATTACCCCCATCAAAGACCTAGATATTGCCAAAGATTTACAAGAAGTTTTGGGAATTATGTTAGCAGATAATCGTCAAGCCTGGGAATTGCAATGTGATGCTAGTTACATCCAGCGCCGTCCCGGTGAAGATTGTCCAGAAACTAATTCACAAAAAACTCTTATCAATATGGCATTACCTCCAACTGGTACAACCTCGAACTTGATTGATTCTAAAAAAAAGTCCTCATTATACAGATAAATAACTAAATTCTGTTTTGAGGGCAAAAGTTGCTTATTTCATAACTTATCTCACAAATTGCCATGGAAAAATAAAATGTATTCAATGAGAAGATAGGGTGATTATTTGTATTTGTGTTCATAAACTATAGGGGTTTTATATCAGTTTTTGATTTCCTTGAATGTTAATGTTTTATTGTAAGTCTACAACATTGCGTGTTCTAGTGGTTGATGATCACGAACTTACACGTTTAAGTTTAAAATTAGCTTTTTCTTCTCAAGAAAATTTCCAAGTGGTCGGGTTAGCTTCCAATGGTCAAGAAGCTGTAGAAATGGTTATAAGCTGCCAACCTGACGTAATTGTTCTAGATTTACAAATGCCAATTATGGATGGTTGGAGTGCTTCTAGTCACATCAAAGCAATTGCTCCTAATACTCAGATTCTGGCTTATTCATCAGTGGAAGATGCAAATTTTTGGGGAGCTAAAACAACAGGACACTTTGACGATTTTTGTCAAAAAGATGTCCCTATAACTTTCCTCATTACTTTAGTCAGAGAGTTAGGAGAACGAGCCGGAAGCATTAACCTCAAATAAGTGATGTTGCAAACTGATTGGTGGATGAGTTGTTGTGGCTTTTGTGTTGGGATGCTGAAAAATGTCTATAAACAAAAAGCGCCGGTTCAACCGCTAATTCACGGAGACACCAGCGCTGTCGTGTGTATTATTTTACATAGTTTAGCCTAATTATTATTTGTTCCCGGAATAGTCCGTTTAAATTCATCAATTAAATCATCCATTTCTTCCAAAGCTTGATTGACATCAATTCTCAAAGTACCTAAGTTTGGCTGCTCCAAAAGGCTTAACAGGTACTCACGCTTGCTTTGAACTGCGGTAATTCGTTCTCTTATAGTCTGTAAATCCATTATTTTGTTCCACTCTTCAAATAGCCTCAATTTAAAGTTAACCCAAAATCGAGTATGGAAGGGATTAATTACCTCTCCCACCCATGGAAGTTTTAGGGTTGGGAGCTAGTTAAGTACAGCGCGGGGTATTGGCAAAACTAACCATCCCTCCAGACCTATGAACCTTTGTTGACGAAAAACGGGAAAACCTAAAGGCAATTTTGGCGATACTTTACATTGTCAGGTTAGGGTAGAAAATGTCAATGTGACCAATAAGCGATGATAATAAAAGCTGAGATGTTAAGAATTTGTAATATCCTAAGCTCATGTTTCGTAAAATTTCTTTAGGGACTATCGGTTTAACCATTGGCGGCATATTAATCATTGTTGGTTTCGCTGCCTACGCTGCTGATAACGCTACACTTAATCTTGTAGGCTTTTTCTATGGGTTTCCTCTTTTTCTAGGAGGACTAGCACTTAAAGCCAATGAGATTCCGCCCATACCCTTCAGCGAAGATACCACGGCATCACTATTACTTTTACGTGAGCAGCAGGCCACCGTTACACAAAATAAAATTCGTAAGGACATTACCCGATACTGCTACGGTCAAGAGGCTCACTTAGATGAAGCTTTGTCTTATCTTGGTCTGAGTCCCACAGATGAAGAGCGCCCAGAAGTCACCAGCTTAAGAGAAACAGAAATTAATGGAGCTTATGCCTTAATTTTATTATTCGATTCGCCCTTCATTTCCTTTGATGATTGGCAGGAGAAACAGGAGAAAATGACACGGTACTTTGGACCTGGTGTAGATATTAAAATTACAGAGCTTGGCGAAAATATGATTGAATTAGCAATTGTGAGTCAACCAAAAGTAACTCAGACTGCCTAAATCAGCGATTTTGTAGAACTTACAGAATTAAATATGGTGTTCCAGAACCATAGTAGAGACTAAGTATTACAAGTCTCTACATTCTTTCTTCCACCATCTTAAAAACTGGTTTAATATTGTGTAATATTCTCGGCGACATGAGGAAAAGCTAATTGACTCCAAAGCTACTTTTCTAATCGTATTGCGTACCACTGCAAATATTTTCCCGGACCAAGATCTAATTCACAACTTGTATCAATTAAATATTTTGCTTGAGCATCTACAGATTCAAACTTTTGTAAATCTATGGGCAAATCCTGATTCCTCATTTTTTCTAACACAAGTTTGAGTTTGTCTAACAACTCATCGGCTGTGAGAAATTGTTCTGGTTCGTTTGTTTCCAGAACAACAAAATTATCCTGCTGATACATTAATGAGTCTGGCATTTATAAAACTTGATCAATAGGGTTTGATTTTGAAACAAACTTTTCAGCACAATCAGAAACAAGAAACTTGTTTAGCCTAACCCCCACCTAAGATGGATATACTGGCAAGGTAAAGTGGAACCATGCACCGCCATTGGGTGTAGAGTCTACCCAAATCTGCCCGTAATGTGATTGAATGATGCGTTGGCATAAACAAAGACCAATGCCGTAACCATCTATACTTTTATCACGTTGCAGTCGGTAGTGATTTTCAAAAATGCGATCACGCTTTTCTACCGGAATTCCAGGGCCAGTATCACCGATACTGAATTGAATTTTTTGGGTTGTGCGATGTAATCCGGCAATGCTAATTGTGCCACCTTCTGGGGTGTATTTGATGGCATTGTCCAACAAATTGATCAGCACTTGGCGTACGCGCTCTGGATCGGCATATACGTTCGGTAAATCTTGCGGAATATCGGTTTCTATATGTTGGGATTTGGCAACGTAGCGATCGCGCAACTCTTCTAACACATCTAAGCAGAGGTTACCAATTTCCATTTTTTGTGGTAGTATTGGTATCTCTGTGTCTTTACCCTGTCCTACCTGCAACAAATCAGCAATCATTCGGTCTATTGTCTTGGTTTGACTTCGGGCTTGTTTTAACAAGTGTGCTACCATGGTGGGTTTAAGTCGCGTAAATGTAGCCATCTCTATATTGTAATTAGATTGTAGAGTTTCTATGGCTATGGCCGCAGCTGTGAGGGGATTGCGGAGGTCGTGGGCCAGCATCGCGATTACCCTGTCTTTAAAATTTAACTGCTCCTGAAGTTTGTCTTTTTCCTGTTTTAAGCGAAAAACTTCGTCTGAGAGTTTGATTAGTTCCGCAGAAACAGCCACAGAACGAATTGTTGATTTAGGTGATGACATCCGACTATTGTCATCGATTCGTTCTTGTAAGTCTTCTTGCAATTTTAAGTAAGCATCTACGGCCGCTTGCCAGCGAGGCCACCAGTTCTTCAATTGGGCAATAATATTACTCCCAGCTATAATCTGCCTGGGTTCTGGGTGAATTTTGATTAAAGCCGGCGTTGCAACTAACTTAAAATGTTCTGCTAAATAGGGTTGTTGTCCGACATCGATGAGTTGAAGTTCAAAGTTATACTCAGCCTGTAATTCTTTTAAGTAAGCACGGATACGCTGCACTTGTTGTCGAGACTTTGGTCGTCCATCGACAAATAGTAACAGTTGGAGTGGAGCCTCAGAATAAATAGGCTGATCCTGGGAAACTTGCATGTAATCGTGTTTCAGCACTGGTAACAACCTGGCGACGCTTCGCTTAACAGAAAGTAGAATAGATGGACGGTTGTCGATGGTCGTTCATTTTCTTCAATTTAATATCTATTTTAGATTTTCAATACTCCTATATGCTCGGCATTTTTGACATGAGACACTTATTTTTCAGGTTTTTACTGCTTTTTGGTCTAGCTTTTGTTCCAGGAAGGACTTTGGCCACTGAATATCAGTCCCAACCTTCCCTAATTCAAAATCTTACATCAAAGCCAACAAGTGAAAAGTTTTATACTCAAGCTGCAAGATTGGTGCAGGGTCAGATAGATTTGATTGCTCCTATTGAGGAACCCACAGATCCATATCCCAATCCTCTGGGATATGTGAGAGGGCAATTAACCATTTAAGTTTAAGGCGTGGAAAGTTTTGTGAATCGTCAGCCACAAAATATCTAAACTTTGTGTACTTCTTAAATGGATTTATCGAGAAACCTTTTGCCCCTACCTAATCGATTAACTAAAGCCCCAAATCAAATTTACTGCTCTTTGTATACTTCTAGCCAGGAGTTATTAAAACCATCCCCAGGGCTAGACATACTTCTATCTTGACGCAGTGAATTAGCTTTAGTCACACAGAGCCCCTTAGTCGCTGGTCAACGCCAATTAGATCCCGTACTTTCTTTTGCATCTGCATGATATCCCCAACTAGGAAAGCCAGCAGTCCCTTTTTCTACACCGGAACTAAACTGATGGACTAAATGAGGGTTATCCTTTCCCCTTTTTGGGTGATGCTAAGGATGGATTTAATCTTAGTTTAGCACTTCAGATTGTAGGGGATCGCTTTGAACTCAATGAATCAAGGCTTAGATTATGGCTTCATGGTTAACTTGGGGGATATACCCCTGGATAAGTTAGATCCAAGATTGGAACTTGTTGCCTTACTAAAACAATAATTATTGCTGAATTACCAACCTCCTAAGCAGCTAGAAGCGTTACAAATGGAAAAAAGACAGTTGCTCACGGGCAAACACCGGAACAACCGGAAAATACCGTTACTTTATCCCATGGTGCTGTTTAACTAAACTATACCTATGTAGTGCGATCGCTCCCATTTCAACATTGAGAGAAGGTTCTCAGGTTTCAAGCTCGGCTCAAAGGACTTGCCCGTTTGCCAATAATAGGACGCTTTTTGGTTTCGAAGTTAATTAAACGCTTTAGAATAGTTTTAACTTTAACATCTCCCGTGCATAAATTAAGGTTTTATTTTTTGAATTTAGTTTAGTTGTGACAGTCTGCGTTAGGGTAGGAATTGAAACGTGATTTGTAATTTCCTGTGCTTTTCCGTAAACGTCCAGCTGTCTTGCTGAGTTTGGCTATTTTATTGACTTCCGTAACAGCTTGTGGTGGCAGTCCCACTGCCAAAACCCTAGAACAGTCTTTGGCGGCAGATCCCAGGCTAAAAAATAACCCAGCAATCTTTGGTGAATCTCAGAGCAATGAAGGGCAACCAAGGCAAAAAGAACCGACAGTTCAATTACCATCTGATTTTCCCTCGGATATCCCTTTGTATCCCAATGCTAAATTAGAGTCAGTAATTCCTGCTAGTAGCTCCGAAAATAGGGTAGTCACTCGCTGGTTAAGTTCTGACCCCAGCAATTTTATTACTAGCTTTTATAGTGACCAGTTTCAGAAAAGTGATTGGCAGATATTACAAGAGCCTACAGATGATTTGCCAGATACCTTTGAAGTCCGTCGCGATGACTTGGAGGTAAAGGTGTCTATTCAGCCACAATCAATTACTAACCCCAAACCAGATCAACCACAAACAGCTACTGCATTATTTATTGAGTACGTATCTAGTACAGGGGCAGCAGCAGAACCCAGGGAAACTCCAAGTTCTCAATCCAAGAATTCAAATGTTTTTGGTTCAGAGCTACCTGATGATTTGCCAAAACAGTCGGATAACACATCCGGTAGCCAAATAACAACTACACAAAAATCTCAGAAGTTCAACGATGTCAACGCAGCACCACCAGAACTGCTAGAACCTATCCAGGACTTAGCAGCTTTGGGTGTTTTATCTTTAAAGTCTCAGGAAGTTAAAAATAGCTCTAACGACAGCATAACTAACTTATTTGAAGTTACTAAAAACATTACTCGCCGTGAATATGCCCGTTGGCTAGTTGCGGCTAACAATGCCATGTATGTTAATAATCCGGCTAAACAAATTCGCTTGGCGCCACAAAGCACTCCAGCAACTTTTAGTGACGTGCCAAAAACCGATATTGATTTTCCAGTCATTCAAGGTTTGGCTGAAACTGGGTTAATTCCCAGTCCTTTATCTGGGGACTCTACTGCAGTTTTATTTCGTCCTGATGCACCACTAACACGAGAACAGTTGATTCTATGGAAAATACCCCTAGATACTCGCCAACCCTTACCTACTGCCAATTTAGAAGCAGTCAACCAAACCTGGGGTTTTCAAGATACGGCAAAAATTGACCCCAAGGCATTACGGGCAGTCCTGGCAGATTTTCAAAATGGGCAACAATCAAATATTCGTCGGGTGTTTGGTTATACAACCTTGTTCCAGCCCAAAAAACCAGTTTCTCGCGGTGAAGCTGCTGCTGCTTTAAGTTACTTCGGTACTCAAGATGAAGGCATATCAGCCGGCGAGGCATTGAACCTCAAGCGATCGCCAAACTAAACTTAAACTATCAGTACTCTTGTGGAAGCGTTAGAAACCCTACTGTCTAGAGATGGGATGAAACGCAACCTATCAGACCTTAGTCTGGTGTTGTAAATATTTATTAAATGAATACCCAGATATACTCATTAATCGTAAATAGCGTATGTGACATGATCAGATTACGCTAAAAAAGCAGGAGTAACTTAAAAGACAGCACATTGGTGGTGGAAGGCAATGGTTAATTAAAGGGCTACCAAATACCATCCACAGGAACAATTATTATTGAGTGTGATGAACCAGATGTTAATCCTGGGCTAAATATAGCCATAAAAGTATTGCCCGGGGCTTTTAGCTTAAGGATAGAGGGTGTTGCAATTTACCTATTCCGGGTAACACAGGGAAAAGTAGCTTGAGGACATTTGTCCATAAAATTACTTCCGTTTAAGGTTTCCCAATAAAATAATGGCAACTTGCTGCTGTTGTGGCTAAGTATCAACACAGCGGTCCCAGGGTAACGGGGTTTTAGACCTAAATTTTCAATGAGTGTATAAGGTATAAATTTACGCTTTATTTTCATTACTGACTACCATACATTGTATTGGCAAACTCTGGTAAATTTATTTGCTAGGGGTATACCTATTTTTTCCGGAACATTAAGAGACACTCTGATATCTTCATCAAAGTTGATTTATTTGACAGACAAAGGAGCAGTAATTTATGCCGCAGATTCAGAAAAAAGTATACTTAATTACACAAGAGCAGCGTGATGCCTTACTCAACTATCTCTTAAATCGTCCATATCGGGAGGTAGCCACTGGAGTTGAGTTTTTGAATAATGCACCGACTACTATGGTTAATTTGCAAGTTACCGATGAGCAATTAAAAAGTATGTCTGGCGGGACACCAACGGAATCTCAAACCAAGGCAAAAGAGGAAGAAGAAATACAAATTGCTAACGCTCCTACAGAAGAATTAGATGTTTTTAATGGATAATTAACTCTTATGGGGCTCCACCGAAACGAAATAAACTTTACCTAAATAAAATCCACATTAAAAACGTCTAGAGGGAAAAGTCTAGAAAGAGAGTAAACTCTCTTTCTACAGACAGCACATAACCTAAAAATCCTTGAGGTTAAGTTTTGGATGTGGGGGTAAAAAATTAACCCTCTTTTGGGCAGGGGATAAAAGCCAGTTAATAACACCTTTACCCTTGAATAATTTTAACTTAACTATTCTCTGTGTTGAGCAACATAGGGTTTGAGTGTTTTAGTACAGATATAGCTAGCCGCCCTCACAAAATAACTGAAAGTCCAGAAACTAGGAAGTCATAGCAAGTCAGGAAACTCTTTTCTCATCAAATAAAATGCCCGAGGTTTATTCGTAATCGGGGCGAGATGAAGGCAAGTAGCATTAACCTTAGTGGCTCTTTAAACCTGGAAAATGTTAGAGTTTTAACCATGGGGGAAGTAACTACGACTGGTGGCGTTAATATCCTAGCTCGTAGTCCTGTTATTCAAACAGATAATATAACTGCTACCGCAGACATCAATATCATAGCCAGGGAATCTGCTGGAAATGATGATTACATAATCATCCGTAATGGTGTTAATGTCAGGACTAGGGGTGGAAATATTGTCTTGCAAGCTGGTGAGGATGTTACCTTGGAGGATAACTGGATTTTGGAAGTTTCTTCCGGCGATATTGTTATGGAAGCAGATTTAGGTACTGCTGGTCATGGAAATCAAAACACTACCACTGCTGCTGGCAATGACCGCATAACCACAGCCAATGGCGGTGATATCATTGGTATCCAGGGAGATAACGACATCATCAAGACTTGTAGGGGGAATAGAACTATAATTTGTAACCCTTAAGCCGATGACGGGATTTGAACCCGTGGCCTGCTGATTACGAATCAGCTGCTCTACCACTGAGCCACATCGGCGTATACAGTAGGATATTATAGCATTATTTACTCATGGCAAAACCAAATCCTCAAACTCGCCTTAACCCTGAACAATATGCCCGCCTCAAAGCGGAAATGGCAACACCCTATCGTGGTGTACGACAATTCATTTATATCGGTTTTGGCGCATCTGCTTTGATTGGTGCATTTATTTTCTTTTTTCAAGTCCTTGCTGGAGAAGATGTTAATAGCACTGTGCCTAATTTGGCTCTTCAACTCGGCATTTTAGCTGTGATAATTTTTCTCTGGAAGAAAGATAAAAATCGGCAAACCCGTTCATAGAAACCTAAAAAGTCAATCATGATACTTTGACCACGGGTTAAACAACTGGTTAAATGGATTCTTCGCAAATCCCCGGTTTTCTAAACCGGGGAAGCTTAAAGGGGTCTCAAAGCTAAAATTTACTGAGCTGTTACTAAATAAGGCGAGGGAATTGCTTCCACACGTCCAGCATTTACAAGTGCCTGGTAAACAAAGGCAGCAATTTCTGCTCTGGTTGCCGGACGGTTGGGATTCAGTTGTGTAGCTGTGGGATAATTAATTACTAATTTCTGTGTAGTTGCAGCAGCTACCGGACTAACTGCATAGTTAGGGATTTGGGCAGCATCGCTGTAAACAGAAATAACATTTTGATTATTGGCAGTTAAACCTAGACCATTAGCCAAAGAAACTAGTGCCTGTACTCTAGGAATTTGCTGCTGTGGTTGAAATCTACCATCAGGATAACCAGCAAGAAATTGACTGCGGTAAGCAGATTGAATTGCGCCGTAGGCCCAGAAGTTGCTGGCTACATCTTTAAAATTAATCTCAGCACGTTTAATTGGTGGTGTAAAAGCTTTCGTGACAATGGTAGCAAATTGAGCGCGAGTTACAGGGTCATTGGGCTTGAAACTGCTATCAGGAAAGCCTGCAATGATATTTTGAGCAGCTAGGGCTTCAATGTAAGCTTTTGCCCAATAACCTTCTGGCACATCTGCAAAAGTATTTTGACCAGTAGGCAAATCAACAGTCGTAGCTACAAAATTTACTTGACCAGAAATGCGGCTTTGATCAATATCGTTACCAATAGCGAGAATCCTATTCTTAGAAGTAGCATTATTTACATCAAACCTAGTGTTGCCGCGAATAAGATTGCCACCAGGATTTTCATTGGTACCAAGGTTAGGTTCAGCATTGACAGTAGCAACAAGGCCATCCCGCTTATTGTTTTGAATTACATTTTTACGTAGTACAGGTTTTGCAGATTCTGAAATATACAGACCATCTTGGTTTTGGATGATTTGGTTAGACTCCACTAGAGGTGTGGAAGTACCACCTATCGCTAGACCAAAACCTGTATCCTGAAACAAGTTATTGCGAATTTCACCTTGGGCGGTTTTAGCTATGGAAATACCGTTACCCTGGTTTTGTACAAACAAGTTATTTTCAACCTTGGGATTACTTGTCCCTGTAACAAAAACACCTTCTCTGACGCTGTTTCTGAAAGTATTGTTTTTAATTGTAGGATTACTAGATTCTACCCAAACCCCAGTGCCACGCTGATTTGGGTTAGTCACTGTTAAACCTAGAACACTGGTATTTTCCGCAGCTAAGATAGTAATGTTTTGTCTAGCAAAGGTACGACTAGTATAAAAACCGCCGCCAGTAATTAATACTGCTTGACCTTTACTAGATTCATTCCCTCGTAGGGTCACTCCTGGGTTAAGTAACAAAGGAAATTGTTCCCCAGATTCGCTGTTATAACTGCCTGGGGCTAGTTGAATAATTGTGCTTGGTGGAGCTTGTCTGAGAGCAAAAGTAATGGTTTTGTAGGGTGCAGCTTCGGTAGTACCGGCACCAATTGTATCTACACCGATTTGTGGATTAACGTAAATTATTGTTGTAGATGTGGGAACTTGCGCCATTAAGGTCGAAGGGGTTGCCTCTTGCTGGCTAGCACCAGCATTTGCTTGACTAGAAAGTAATCCAAAACTGCCAGACGCGACGAACAAAGCTGTTAGTCCCACTCCCAGGGTTATACTGGATCCTCGGTGAATGTTAAACAAAAGGCGAAAATTTTTTGCTGATAGCTTGCGTGGCGCAGCCATAGAAATATGAAAATCGCGATATTTCATTTTATGTCTTTGGTTAGCTGAACTTATAGTTAGTTAAACACGGTCAAATATAGCAGTTCTGAGCTATTTAATCCAGACCTAACTATGTTGGATGACTACCAATGAATCAGCTAAGTTTCGCCAGAAAACAGTTTACTTTTCCCCGGCTGAAAAGCCCGGGGATTCTCGACTGTTGCTACCATATGGGCTAAAACCGCAGCCCCTTGGTTTTTATTGCAAGTAGGTCGAGAAGATTTGCTGAATTTTTAATAAGCTAAAGTTTCTAAAGTGTCTCGTAAATATCTTTGTACCTGTTGTTCGAGGTGAAGTCCCTGCAATTGGGTATAGTGTTCTAATCGCCAGCGTTGAAAACCTGAACTAGTCGCGATCGCGCATTTCAGTCCATACCAAGTTTCCGGATCAGCAGAAAATTGGCCATGGCTAGCAGATGGAATTTGAGCCATAGTTCGTCATTCCTCAGTTTTAACTTCAACAGTTATGGCAGTTTCCGTTTGCAGCAAATACAAAATCGCCTACATAGAAAACTGCATAATTCGCTTAACACTTATCAGGGTCTACTTTAAGGGTTTTTGTGGACTTAGGTTAATCTTTCCCAGGTATTAAAATAACCAGGCCATATTCTGATTAACCCACATACCTAAAATAGTTAAATCCTGCTTAATGTTTTCTAAAGATAATCGTTCTGTATTGGCAAATTCTGTGTCATTAGGCACTAAAAGTATCCCCATACCCACAGGAGTTGGTCAAAAATTACGTAATCGTAGGTTTCAAAAGCCCCCTAGGGCCGGGCTAGTAGACCTTTTGTCTTTCCAGGGTTTTTATTGTCAAGGGGCGGTGATTCCAGAAAATTTGTTTTTTAAATTTGTCTTTTAAATTCTTGATTTGCTCAGGAGCCATATCCCTAGATCCAAAATCAATACCAATCACATTACAATCTTAAGGATGATTGGTATTTATGAGAATTATTTCCTAGGGTTTATATAGCCATAAACAAGTTGGGAACTGGCATTGCTGAGTGCTGTTAATATGGCAGGCATAGCCAGTGGAGAGTGATGAGTTTTGAAGTTTGAGTCATGAACTCTTTTCAACTCAAAACTCATCATTTTTACTCATAGCCCAACAATTAGTAACCAGCACTACTTCGTCAATGTTAGTGTACGACGCTTGGTTACCATCTGGAAAGCTTCAATCATGTCACCTTCAACCCAGTCATGGAATTTATCGATGTTGATACCGCATTCATAACCGGAGTTCACTTCTCGGGCATCCTCTTTCATCCGTTTGAGGGAGTCAAGCACACCCTCATAGACCACCTTACCGGAACGACGCACTCGCACTTTGCAGTTGCGAACAAGCTTGCCCGATTGCACATAGCAGCCAGCAACAGCTCCACGACCCACAGGGAAGACGGCGCGGACTTCGGTTTGACCAAGGGGTTCTTCCACCAACTCTGGTTCCAGAAGACCTTCTAAGGCTCCTTGGATATCTTCCAAGAGTTTGTAGATGATGTTGTATTCCCTCACATCCACCCCAGCTTCGTCGGCAGCCTGTCTAGCGCCACTAGCGTAGGTGGTGTTGAATCCGATGATTACAGCTCCACTAGCGGCCGCCAGGTCAATATCTGTCTCAGTTATTTCCCCGGCGGTAGCCAATAGCAGGCGAATTTGCACTTCATTTTGAGGAATTTGTCGCAGAGCTCCCACAATGGCTTCCACAGAACCTTGTACATCTGCCTTGAGGATCAAGTTGAGTTCTTTCAACTCGCCTTCTTGTGCTTGAGCCGAGAGAGTTGTCAGGGTAACACGTCCTTGCAACAGGCGAGATAGACGTTGTTTGTCGGCGCGGGCAGCTGCCAGGGCTCTAGCTTCTTTTTCATTGGCGAAAACTTCAAATTCATCACCTGCCCCTGGGACATCACTTAAACCAAGCACCTCTACAGCAAAAGAAGGAGTAGCAACATCTACTCTCTTGCCTCTGTCATCGACCATTGCCCGCACTTTACCAAATGCCGATCCAGCGACCAACATATCGCCTACACGCAAAGTACCATTCTGAATTAGCAGGGTAGCAACTGCACCTTTTGCCTTATCCAGGTGTGCCTCAATCACTGTTCCTTTAGCGGGGCGATCCGGGTTAGCAGATAGTTCTGCGACTTCTGCCACCAAGAGAATCATATCTAAGAGCGTATCCAAGTTTTCGCCCCTAATAGCACTGACAGCAACCATGATAGTTTCACCGCCCCATTCTTCGGGAGTGAGACCATACTGAGTTAGTTCTTGCTTAACGCGCTCTGGCTGTGCCCCTTCTTTGTCAATTTTGTTGATAGCTACAATAATTGGTACTTCAGCAGCTTGAGCGTGGCTAATAGCTTCTATGGTTTGAGGACGAACTCCGTCATCGGCAGCCACTACCAAAATGGCAATGTCTGTCACCCGGGTTCCCCGTGCCCGCATAGCTGTGAATGCTTCGTGTCCGGGAGTATCTAAGAAAACTACCTGCTTCGTCTTTCCTTCATGTTCCACATCCACATGGTATGCACCGATGTGCTGAGTGATACCACCAGCTTCACCAGAAGCTACTTTAGTTTTGCGAATTGAATCGAGCAGAGTTGTTTTACCGTGGTCTACATGACCCATAATTGTCACTACTGGCGGACGGCGCTGGAGTGACTCCATATCCTCCACATCCAACATTTCTGTGACTTTACGAGCTTCTGCTTCTGGTTCGGCAGTTTCAACTTCCACTTCCAGATCTTTACCTACCAAAGTAATTGTTGGAATATCCAAATTCTGGGTAATACTCACCGCCATGCCTTTAAGGAACAGGATTTTCACAATCTCCGTATCGGCAACAACCAAGACATCCGCCAGTTCTTGGACTGTCATTGGCCCTGTGATTACTACTTTTTCTGGACGCTCACGCTTAATCTCAACTTCTTGGCGACGGTTTTGCTCCCGGCGAGACCCAGGTCTTTTCACTTTAGCAGTTGGGCTGCCAATAACTGCTGCACTGGTTGACTGTGCAGGTCGAGCAGCTTTTGGTTTAGGAGGACGAGCGATAGAAAGACTAACTTGGACGCTGGCTGGTGAATTTAAATCCTCATCATCTAGTAAATCATCCTCTTCAAAGTCATCCTCTACAACTGGTTTGACCCGCTTGCCTTTAATTCCTACCTTGCCAGGCTTCTCTTTGATTTCGTCAATAATTTCCTCTTCTTGCCACTTTTTACCACCTTTGGCTAAACGCGGTGGTGTGGGACGTTTTAAATCAAGTAGTTCGGCTGCTACATCATCAGTGGCTATATTTGCTTTTCCCGGTGCGCCTGACATCGGTTTAGGCGGAGTAGCAATTGGCATTGCCGCCACTGCTTCAGATGGACGTACTGGCCTGCTAGGTTTTGGCGCATCCGCCACTGGAGTGGGTGCGGAAGGTTTATTTGCTCTTGACTCCGATTTCACTGGAGATGGAGTAGAACGAGCCTGTTTTGGAACTGGAGCTTGTGGTGTATCCGTGGTAGTTGGCTTAACAACCTTCTGCTTCGGTTGATCACGTTTGAGTACTGGTTTCTCCGTCCCGGTCAACTGGTCAGCAGCTACACGAGAATTTGCTGCCGCGGGCCTAGCTGGTGGGGATACCAGATGGGGTTTTTGCGGTTTTTCTGCTTTTGGTCTAGGCGAAACCGCTTTTTCAGGTTTTCCCGTTGCTCTTGTTTCCGGTGCCTCTGTGTTAGAAACTTTATCTGCTTGTGTACTTGCAGGTTCTGCTGAGGTCTCAGATTGATTCCGGGGTACAGGTCGAATTGGTGCCGTCGGCTTCATGGGTGAGACTTGTGTATCGAAGGGCTGTGGTGGTGAAGGAGAATTAACTGCCGAGGAAGCGACTTGACTATTATTAGCCATAGAGGCTTCTGGGGTGTTGGAGGTATTATTTCTCAATATTTTGGGTTTGCGAATTTCCAAAATTTGCTGTTTGTGTGGTGGGGCAGGTCGGTTGCGAGAACCAGTTTGTGATGAATTTAGTTTATGGTTTGATGTACCTTGTTGTTTTTTATGCATCACGTTGGTGGCTGCCTGTTTTTCAGCGGCCGTGCGGATGCGTTCTGCCTCTGACTCTGAAATAGTGCTGCTATGGCTTTTGACCGCAATGTTGAGCTGGTCGCAAATTGCTAATAGCTCTTTGTTATCCAAATTCAATTCCTTTGATAATTCGTAGATTCTAACTTTGCCGTTGTTCATCCACTCTTCCCCTTTAATTTACAGTTTTTTAGCGGATGGTTGCCTGGTTTTCGACATCTCCATCCTTCGATTACTGTTTTTAGGTTGCCCTTGGTGATTTTGCCGGTGCCTCCAGTCAGGAAAGAGAGATGTTTCGGTTTAACTCTGGCATTTCCACCAGCAATGATGGTTTTTGCCAAGCTGCGCCTGGGCGCTACCAGGTTGCCATTCTTGAGTTTTTTGTTTTGCTGATTCTGAGTCTTCCACAACACAATCGAGTAAAACTTTTTGGGAGTGTTACTCTGCCACTCTTCCAGTGAAAAAGTCGCAGCTCAACTACACCCACTTACCATTTTGGCATTCACACCGCAAATTGCGGAGTCGGCTTTATGCACAAATACTCTGAGGATTACCGCCAGAAGGTTTTCCACCTAGTTTAAATTTTGATTTTGGGGATTGGGTTGGGCTAAACGCTGGCACAATGTTTGATACAGTGCTTCTGGCACTGATGCATGTAGCGATCGCCCGAGTCGATTTTTTTTCTGAGCTGCTTGTAGGCAACTCGTTTGTGGGCAAATGTAGGCAGAACGCCCCATGCCCTGATCTAATTGTACCTTTCCCGATGGAAAGACGCGGACAATCCGCCAAAAGTCTTCTTTCAAGCTTACTTTGCGGCAACTAATACAACGCCTATAATTTGGTTTCATTGGTCTTACTTGACAGCAGGTGAGCAATCTGATTGTGAAAATAAAGTCGGCTTTACGAATCTTTACTTACAGTGGAATGATTGATTCCTGGTAATCATTAAGACTAGTAATGTTGACAATAGTACCAGAACTCCACAAGATTAATTTATTAATCTTGATCACTTATTTGAAAATATTCTTCCTCTTCTAGTTCTTCTTGATTTTCATCTTCTAGCTCCTTTAGTTCTAAATCATCTTCCTCTGGTTGATATTTGGCCCGTGCGGCAGCGAACTTAGTGTCCTCTCCTGCATAATCGTACTTAGCTTTGTCTTTAATGTCGATTTTCCAACCGGTTAAACGGGCTGCTAAACGGACATTTTGTCCTTCTTTGCCAATAGCTAAACTCAGTTGATCTTCAGCTACCAATACGTGAGTTTGCCTTGTTTCCGGGTCCATGAGGCGGACTTCATCCACCCTTGCGGGACTCAAGGCGTTAGCGATATAAGTAGAGGGGTCTGGAGACCAACGAATCACATCTATTTTTTCGCCGCGTAATTCGTTGACTACTACTTGAATGCGTGATCCCCTTGCTCCAATACAAGCACCAACTGGGTCTACATCACGATCAAGGGTATCAACAGCAATTTTAGTTCGAGGTCCCACATAACGGGAAGGGGGATTAGCTTCTCGTGCTACGGCAACAATTCGCACCACTTCATCCTCAATTTCAGGGACTTCGTTGGCAAACAGGTAAACTACCAAACCAGCATCAGCGCGAGATACTAGCAACTGAGGTCCCCGTTGCTGTCCTTGGGAAACTTTTTTGAGATATACCTTAAACGTGGCATTTGCCCGATAATTATCGTTGGGAAGTTGCTCTCGCTTTGGTAATTCAGCTTCTACTTCTGGCTGACCAAAGCCACTGGCTACTGCTAAAATCACTGATTGTCTTTCAAACCGTAAAACTCTGGCTTGCAGAACAGTTCCTTCTAAGTCTTGGAATTCTTCTTGCACCATTTGGCGTTGTTGATCTCGGAGTTTCTGCGCCAGTACTTGTTTAGTTTGCATTGCTGCCATACGACCAAATTCACCTTGGTCTGGCGTTACATCCAGCACTACAGAATCTCCTAACTGGGCTTCAGGAGCAACTTGTTGTACTTCCTCTAAAGAAATTTGATGATCAGAGTTATCTACTGATTCCACAATGCTTTTAGTAGAAAGAACGCGAAACCCTTCTCCGTCAATATCAAGTTCTACTTCAAAATTATCAAAATATTCTTCATCAAACAGTTTTCTTTCTAGGTTTTGGGCACGACGATAACGTTCGTAGCCTTTAAGTAATGCTTCTCTAATAGCTGACTGAACTGCTAGACGAGGCAAATTGCGCTCACGACTTATACTTTCAATTAATTCTTTTAATCCTGGTAAACTAACCATTGACATAAGCAATCTCCTTTAAAATTAGAGTCTAAAAAATAGTGAGCAAAAACAGTAGAGACGCCATTAATAAACCAGCGCTTGCAAGGTTTACCCCTGTTGTAGCCACTGGCGACAAGTTTGTACAAGGGGGTGGAAAGTTATAAATTAGGCATTAAAGATTAGGGATTAGAGAAAAGTCAGACTCTACTCCCTGGACTTTAGTTTTTAGTCTCTAGCCCCTAGACCTTAGTTCCTTCCCTATCGGCGTTCATCTAGCTGCACCCTAGTAATCAGAGTACGGGGAATCTCGATTACACGACCTTTTTGGTTTAAGTAAACAGTGTTTTCATTTCGGCGAATCAACTGGCCAATCCACTCTTGCTGTCCGTCGTAGGGTTGGGAAGTGGAGATGATTACAGGAAACCCTTTGAAGGAAATAAATTCCCTGTCTGTAATTAATTGCCGTGAAATTCCGGGACTAGACACCTCCAAGACATAAGCATCTGGAATAATCTCTGCCGCATCTAAGGAAGCTTCTAAAGCGCGACTCATCCGCTCACAATCGTTCAGGCCAGTGTCCTGCTGGAGATTGCGAATGTCTACCCGTAATACTGGTGGACGCTGGTTGGTGTGAAAAACTATGCCAACGAGTTCCAAGCCCAGTTCTACTGCTACTGGTGTTGCCAAATCGATAATTTGTGGAATCAAAGGATGAGTCATGCGAAATTTCAATAAAAAAAGTGGGTACCGACCCACTTCCTGCGATAGGGATATCTTCCAAGAAGTCTTGTGACGAATCAGTAATGCTTCGCCTCTATTCCGAGTTTAGCGCATTTCTTTAATAGTCAATAGTCCATAGTTGTAGCTCATGAGTCATTAGTGAATTTTGTCCGCCCTTGTTCTCGCCATTTCACTGTTCTTTCTTATGTTTAGCTAACTTTCCTTCTTCATCGGGAGAACAGTACCTTGATCTACTAATGGTTGAACTGATGTTTGTGTTCTTAGCTGTCTAGTTTGGTCTATGATTTGATCTATGTCTTCTTGAGACAGGCGCTGGACATAGTTGAGCTTAATTTCTTCGAGGAAGTCAGACATCAAGCTTTGTACTTTCTCCAGTACGTGTTTTTGCTGTACTTCTTCCACCAAAGCCTTAGTGAAATTTTCGGCTAGTTGACTGGAGAGTTTTAGGCCTGCAGAATCTTCCATGGCCGCAGTTACGGCGCTGTAAAGGTTAGTTGTGATTTGAGTTGCTAATTGTTCGCTGAGTTGGTGTTGCATATCTCCCAACCCGGGAATGTTGCGGATATTTCGGTAGACGGGGACTTGATTGATTGTACTGGCTATATTGTGACGTAAAACGGCAATGATTTCTGGTTGAATTTTGGGCAGTACTTGATAAACTACTGTTTGCACCAAAATACCTGCGATCGCTTCCACTTCGTTTATATTATTAATATCTATGTAGGGTCGCAAATTTTCTTTTCGTCTGAGCCAGCTGGTTAAATCACCGCGTTGAATTGAACCTTGAATTTGGTTAATTACCCTGACCACGACTATTTCTGTGAGATCCTCCGCAAAATTAGCTAATATTGATTGATTTATTTGTTGCTGTAACGGTTGCAAATTCAACAACTTCCCTTGGTTCAGACGAATTACTACTGGTAGTATGCGTAACCAGCGCATAAAAGGTAACAGCAGAAATAGGTCATACCAACGCCATAATATGGCATTCACCCAAGTGAAATCGGGATGAAGACGGCGCAAATAAAAGGAACGCGCCAGCAACTCTGCACCAAAGAGCAAGACAAATGGTAAGTCAATGAGCCAAAAATTATCCAGCAATTCACTATTTTCCCCAATGCGGCGGAAGTAGTTGGTGGCTATTAAGGGACGAATCTGCTTGTTAAAAAAATCAATTTCTTGGTTCCACCCTTGTGCCGATAGATATTCTTGACTCCAAAATCGAGAAAAGGACTCTTTTGCAGATTCCTTACCGATGCGATCGCGCATGCGATTTTTAGCTTTTTCAAAGTTACCACTTTTATTTGCTGCCGCAAATGGATTCGAGTCAATCATTTCCGTGCTAAGACGGTCAAATTCTTCTAATTTAGTCTTAACCTGTGATGAGGTTAACCCCGTTTTACTAACCTGTTCTTGAAGTGCATCTACCTTGTTTAAATAATTCTTCGTTTCTCTGTGCTCTTCAATTCCCTTAATTGGGTCATAAATCTGGGTGATTTGGGGAAAATTCCGCCAATAAAAATCTCGCCAAGGTACATAACTCAAATCAAACAATACTAAGCACAAATTCACTGTGGCGATCACTGCCATCAATCTCTCAAAGTTAAGGTTGCGGGGTTTTGATGATTTTCCTTTAGTCATTTTTTGTTTTTTTTATACATAAAAATTCACTTGTTTCTTTTGTATCTTGATTCACCTGTGATGATGGGGTGAATCAAGATACCTCTATAGAATGATGGCAAAATTATTCCTTTATACAAGTAATTAAATTTAATTAATGAACTTTACACTGATTTTAAATTCTTAATATTTCTCAACCTTAAATTCAAATTCATCTGACAAGTAACTGCGATCGCCAAATTTTGATATTGCCGCTATCATCTCCGGCTACCAGCCAAGCTCCATTGGGGCTAAAGACAACAGAATTAACTGAATCAAAATGACTGAGGGAGCAAATTTCTCTCCCCGTTGCCACAGCCCAAAGTTTGATAGTGTGGTCATGACTACCACTAGCAAGAATTTGCCCATCAACACTGAAGGCTAGGGAATTGACAGACTTGGAGTGACCAGAGAAAGTGCGAATCTCTTTACCTGTGGTAACGTCCCACAGTTTGATATTTCTATCCAAACTACCACTAGCGAGAATTTCCCCGTTGCCACTAAAGGCTAAGGCATAAACCCAGTTAGAATGACCAAAAAGAGTGCGAATTTCCTTCCCTGTGGTAATGTCCCACAGTTTGATTGTGTTATCCCTAATACCACTAGCAACAATTTGCCCATCACTAGTAAAAGCTACAGATTTAACCCAGCCAAAATGTCGAATTAGGGTGCGAATTTCTTTACCTGTGGTAACATCCCACAGTTTAATAGTTTTGTCAGGACTAGCACTAGCGAGAATTTGCCCATCAGCAGTGAAGGCCAGAGATTTAACCGATTTGGAATGACCAGAGAGGGTGTGAATTCCTTTACCTGTAGCCACATCCCACAGTTTGATTGTGTGGTCATAACTAGCACTAGCGAGAAGTTGCTTATCGCCACTAAAGGCTAGGGAATGAACTGAGTTAGAATGACCAGAGAGGGTGTGAATTCCTTTACCTGTAGCCACATCCCACAGTTTGATACTGTGGTCACAAATACCACTAGCCAAAATTTGCCCATCATTACTGAAAGCTAGAGATTTGCTGTCAGCAGCAGTGAAAGCGTGAATTATTTTACCTGTAGGGACATCCCACAGTTTGATTGTGTGATCATCACTACCACTAGCGAGCCTTCGCCCATCACCACTGAAAGCCACGGAATTAACTGGTTCAGAATGACCCCTAAGGGTGTAAATTTCTCGCCCTGTGACCACCTCCCACAATTTAATACTGTTATCCCAACCACCACTAGCTAAGATTTGCCCATTACTACTGAACATTACGGAGTTAACTGACTCTAAATGACCCGTCAGGGTATAAATTTCTCCACCTGTAATGACATCCCACAGTTTGATTGTGTGATCATCACTACCACTGGCGAGCCTTCGCCCATCACCACTGAAAGCTACCGAGTTAACCGGTTCAGAGTGACCAATGAAGGTACGAATTTCTGCACCTGTAGCCACGTCCCACAGTTTGATTGTGTGATTACCACTACCACTGGCGAGCCTTCGACCATCACCACTGAAAGCCACCGAGTTAACCGGTTTAGAGTGACCAATGAAGGTGCGAATTTCTCTACCTGTAGCGACGTTCCACAGTTTAATAGTTTCCCAATTACCACTAGCCAGCATTTGCCCATCATGACTGAAGGCTAGGGAATTAATTGATTGGGAATGACCTGTGAGGGTGCGAATTTCTATGCCTGTTGCTACTGACCACAATTTGATTGTATTGTCATAACTACGACTAGCCAGCATTTGCCCATCAGTACTGAAAGCTAGGGAATTAACTGATGCACAATGACTAATCAGAGTGCGGATGAGTTCACCTGTACTTGCCGATAACAAGTGAATAGCACTGCCGGCTGCACTTGCAAGTAAATCTTCTTTAGGGCTAAAGGCGATTATTCCGGAATTACCAGGAATGATGCGTACACATTCCCAAACTGAAACTGTATGGGGATAATATTTTTCTGGTTGGGTGGGTGGTATTATTCCCTTATCCAATAAATTTAACCACTCTTGCACTGATTGGGGACGAAATTTGTAATTGAGTTTCATTCCCTGCATGATTGCTTCATTCACCCTGTCACTAATACCCGGATTTAAACTTTTAGGTGATAGCAGCGTAAAGTTTTGGAGTCTAACTGGTGCTGACATAGGCAATTCTCCGGTCAGCAAAGAATATAATGTGGCGGCTAGAGCGTAAACATCAATATATTCTCCCCGTTCTTCTATGGGCGCATATTGTTCTGGTGGGGCATAACCAGGGGTCAAACTTTCTGTATGTTGTAAAACTGCACCGGGAATAAATTGTCTGGCAATTCCAAAATCAATCAGTACTGCTTCTGGTTTGCCTGCACGCATCATGATGTTACTTGGTTTCAAATCACGATGCAACAGGCCTTTTTCATGAACCAATGTCAAAGCATCGCCAATTTGCCTAATGTATTGTAGGGCCTCGGGTTCTGGCAATGCTCCCTTTTGGCTGATCCGCTTGCTTAAATCTTCTCCTTCGATATATTCCATCGCCATGCAGGGTAAGTCATTGTGATTAAAGACATTTTCGATTTCTACAATGTGAGGATGGCGACATAAGGCCAGGCGTAATGCTTCTTCTTTAAAATCTTGCTTGAGTCTATTTTGATTTGTTATCCAACGGGAATTATTGAGTATTTCTTGCTTCAATGTTTTAATTACCCGCAGTTTACCTTGTTTATTTCTCGCTAGGTAAGTAATTCCAATTCCACCTTCACCCAGATATTTTTCGATGATGTAGCGTCCACCAAATAATTGCTGCCCAGGATTCCACACGATAGGTAAAGACGGTAGTTTCATTAATATTTTATAACGAAAATGCCGAAAAACCCTGAGTAACAAGGGCATTGCGCCATATTTCTTACTTCAGGCAAGGGATGTTTTCTGGGGGTCTCCCCTTGGGAGAAGGCTGTTTAAGGGGTTTACGCCACAGGAACTTTGGATATGTTAATATTAGCAGAAGCGGTAAGCAACCTCTATAAAAACCTAGTTGCCTAAGAGTTAAAAATAGGACTTAATTTACCCTAACATAGTCAGACATACCCAGACATTTTGTAGTATAGTAGGACAAGTAACAAACTTAGTCCATGCCAATAAACTATGTACCTCCAAGAGTCGCTGCTACCAGACTGGGAGTC
>NZ_JANQDJ010000064.1:0-6291 GCF_029891685.1 Umezakia ovalisporum Ak1311
GCTCTTTTGAGTTAGGAATATACGGTAAAATAGCTTGTCTGTTTTCATCTGGGTTTAGAAATGCCATGGCAATGGTGTAGAGCTTGTTGTAATTTAGGGTTGTCAATGTTCCAAGTATCCACACCATGGACAACTGTCCAATAGGCAATACTCAAAAGGCGTTTGAGTTATGGGCAACGGGGGGAAAATTTGGATGGGTAGAAATAATTAAATCAGGAGGTTGTAATATTGCTATAGTTAATAGTTGGATAGCAAAAGCCGACGTTGTCAGAGGTTGTTTGATAAGTTTTCAAATGAATTAAGAGCCTGAAAGCTAAAGTCGGTTTCTAACCCACTATTTTGGTGTTTGGCGATGATGGTGTTCTGGGGTGGGGGTCGGTCTAAATCTGTTTCTTGTTCTAATAATGACTCCCGTGTAAACTCATCCACCATGTGGCTTATCGTATCCCAGAATATCCTTATAAATTCCCACCATTTTAGCGGCGACACTATCCCAGGTATAATTATTAAAGATAAATTCCCTAGCGGCATCCCCCATTTCTTGAGCTGCAATGGGGTCTTGCAACAGTTGAATTAAAGTGTCAGCTATTTTATCAGCGTCAATATCTACAATACTCGCCGCCTTAGCCTTACCAGCTTCGGGGAAGTTGCAGCCAGTGGTAATAACACAGGGTAAACCAGTGGCCATACCCTCTAGTACGGACATACTAAAACCCTCAGAATAGGAAGGCGCAACATAGATATCAGCTGCTGCTAAAGCTGCATATTTTAAAGTACCTGTCAATATTCCTGTAAAGGTAACACCATCCCTACAACCTGCTTTTATAAAATAGCTTTCAGCAGTGGGTAAAAATCCCATATTATCAGGGCCAGCCACAATCAAGTGAGCATCAGGAAATTTCTTCACTGCTTGAGCGAAGGCTGGGGCTAATAAATCTAATCCTTTTTTCGGGTCAATACGTCCTAAAAATATAATTAATGTTTTACTGCGAGTTGCGGGAAATTGTTGGTAAAAAATCTCTGGGCTAGGAAGAGATGCAAAATCTCTTCTATGGATACCATTAGGTACAATGACCAAGGGTGTTTTGAGATTTAGTGACTTAACTCCCTGTGCTTCGGATAAAGCTAACATTTGCATTGCAGTAGCTCTTTCTAAGGCTGGCTTTTCTAAAAGACTAAAGTACAATTTTTTCTTTGCAGACTTGTAAGCTAATGCCCAAGGCTCTAACATACCATGGGGAGTGGTAATGTAAGGAATTTTCCGAATTTGACAAGCCCAATATGCAGGTAAAACCGGATAGCAGAAAATGGTGTGGGTATGTACTATGTCATATTTAGATACATTCCGAAACAACCACTTAGTTAATGACCAAGTTAATTGATAACCGAAAAAATTCCATTGAGGAAAATATTGAATTCTGTAGTTTTTCTCTTGAATCCAAGTTAATAAGGGAACATCGAGAGTTGTAGAGCCGTTAGCATTGGTAGTGATAATATCAACCCTAACACCTTGTTCTCCAATCGCCTCGCTTAATTCTGGTACAACTTTAGACGGTCCGCCATAGAGTGGTGCCAAAACCGGGACAACTATTAGTATTTTCATTTAGTATTTTGATATTGAATGGTGCTTACCAGTCAACAATAGTATCAGGGCTTTTGCTCATTATGAGACACAAGTTGACACATTTTTTAATTTTTATTTACTTTCTTGACTATCTTTTTGGTATGCTATCTGCTGAAAAGCATTTAATGTTTTGCTAATGCATACTTAACTGCTTGGGTGAGTCCCTGAGCAAAATAATCAGGAGAAAACCTTTGAATATGTGCCAAAGCTGCGTCACTCATTTTGTGTAAGTCAATTTCTTCAGAACTCATTTTCACCATTAGATTAGTTAGCTGTTGCACATTTTCCGGGTCAAACCCAAACCCATTGACACCCTCAATGATTAAATCTTCATAACAGCCACAACGATTAGATACTAATACTGGTAAGCCAGCAGCCATGGCCTCATTGACCACTAACCCCCATTGTTCTTGTATACTAGTGTGAATGAAACAGCTAGCATGGGCGAAGTAAGGTAAAAGTTCATTTTGTTGCAGAAAGCCGGGAAGATGAACATAATCTGCAATTCCAGCTTGGGTAATTTGTGCTTCTAGCTGTGAACGTAATTCCCCATCACCACATAGCACTAAATCCCAAGCTTTATCCCCAGACAATTGCCGATAAGCACCATAGGCTGAAACTAAAAATGGCAGATTTTTTTTGGTAACAAATCTATTAATAGCTAAAAAGAATGGTTTATGTAATGGAGGAGATAAAGATTTGATTTGACTGGGGTGGAAAGCATCATTACCCACCACATCGTAACCTAAAAATATCGCCTCTGGTTTCATGCCTAAATTCATTAAATAACGTTTTTGTGGCTGTCCTCCCACTAGGGCGGATGTGTATCTTGTAATTAACCATCCTTTGATTTTTTCTTGCCACCAAAAACGGGGTGCATCATCTTCCTTACTCTCCGATAGTAGAATAGCGGGTTTACCATGCCAAAGACACCATAACAAAGTCGCCACCATAGTAGGACTAGCATAACCAGCAATGACGACAATATCTGATTTGCTTTTAGCTAAAGTTGAATATAGATGTTTAGTTATTTGCCAAAAGCCGGTTTTCTCCAGATGTTTGTCACTTATGGCTGAATAAATCTCAAAATTTACATTTTCTCTGGTTGTTTCCCAGGGATACTCTTTCTCATAACGAGCCAATTCAATGCCCAAGGTAAGCCAGCCTAATTTTAAACAACTTTTTTGAAAATAACTAACTCTAGCGAAATGATAAGGTCCGTAATTATTGAAAAGTACCGCTATCTTCAACATGTGTGTAACTTCATTTCTCGGTAAATTGCTGTATATTCTAATCTGTTAAATTACCCATAACTGGAACTTTTCTTCTACAAAAAAATGCCACTAAAAATACCACACCACCCTTGAATATCAATTCATTGACAAATCTACCGATACCATGACTAACACCTATCATAGCTGAATCAATTAATGACGCATATAAGATAGCAGCAATAATACTACCTCGATATGCAGCTGCTACCCAAAGGTTTTTAAACAAAAATGCCATCAAAGCAAAAGCGAGACAGCCAAAGTAGCCAAAGTCAGAAAAAGAATCACCCATACCAGTATCGGTTGTGCCTGTATGCCATCTGTAACCGTATATCGTTTCTAAATCATACATTGTTCCTATCTTAAATTGAAGTGACTCCTTCACATCAAAGCCGACAATCTGTCCGGGTACAAACTGAAAAATAATCCTGTCCCACAATCCCGTACCATAACCATATTGATTCATCACATCTGTGGAATCTATGATTAAAGCAGCATTACGTAATTCTAAGATATCCCCAGTTTCAGTAACTTGATCTAGGCTAGATTCAGCAATAGATGTCAGCAATTCCCAGTCACCGTTAAAAAGAGCAGTCCAAAAACCCCCACGCAATCGACCAAGTGCTGGGATAATAAAAGCCCCTAAAAAAATGCCTCCGACAAATAACCATCTATGAGGTATGTAACGTTTGACAAAGAAAAATGATACTACAACTATCATTACTAGCGCGACAGTTTCCTGGCGACGACCACCGTTAATAACACGTTGTAAAATCGGCCATGCAGTGATCACGGTCAGTGTAATATTCAGCCAATGAGGGCGAATCAAGGTAATTATTAAAAATATAGGTAAAGCAATGTAAAGAACGCCAGAAAAAAAGTACAATATCGTAGCTGGTCCAGTCCAGTTATTATTATGGGCTGCTCTCTGTATTTCTATCCTGGATAGTAAGAATGTACACAGATGCCCTATAGCACTCAGAACAATTGCGGCTCTGAATAGTTTGCCCTCATCTATGGGAACATTCAATCTGGCTAGCCACTTCCCGTTAGGTTGACCTTGATAGCCTAACCAGCACATACCAGCGCACATAAATGTGTATAGTAAGGTTTTGGCAATGATGGACGGGGTGACTACAGAACGATAATTATCATAGGTATTAATGAGACCGAAGGCTTGGGGGAGGATAAATGATAAAAAAATCGATGCCATGAAGAAGGGATATTGATATATCCTTTCTAACCGGATAGTCGACCAAGCAACTGTAGCAACACAGATAACTATAAATAAGTACAGGAAAGTGTAGGCTAAAACCATTGGTCTTTTAGCTAAGTTTATGCGGTAGTTGTATCATGCCAATACAGTCAATATTGACTGTTTTAAAAGCTCCTGGGAATTTTCTTGCAGGTTATTCCAGTATTGCTGCGTTGAAATTAAATTTAGTTGATGTTCCCCACCATAAATGGTTAGGAGTTTATGAGCAATATCCTCTAATGTCCTGATGGGAACTAAAAAACCGTCAACCCCATTTCTGACGACAGAACCAGCATTATTAGTAGTAATGATTGGTAACTTCCAATTCAAGGCTTCATAAGTCACCATTGCTGAACCTTCACAAATAGAAGGAAGAACAAATACATCCGCCCATGCGTATAATTTTGCCATGCGAGAGCGGGTCACTCGTCCCAAAAAATCAGCAACATGGCTGTACTCAGCTACTTTTTGAGGATGAATACTTATTCCGCCTGCTATTTTACAGGTAAAAGGGATTTTTTCCTTCAGTTGCTTTAAAGCCTCTAGTAAATAAGGAATACCTTTTCTCAGTCCTACTTCCCCAGCAAATAAAATCCTTAGTCCGTCTCCTCGTTCTTTGGGGATACTGCGCTGTACAATGTTTTGAGATGTTTGACTTTCTTTAATACGTCCCAAAGCAACCACGGTAATTTTTTTACTTTCCACACCTCTAGCTATTAAAGAATCTTTGACAAACTGAGAACCACAAATAATATGGTCAGCTAAATCTTGCTCTTGTTGCTCTCTTTGCGCTAATTCTAAATCAGCTGCACTGACTGTAAATGGTAAGTTCGACCATCCATCCCAAAAATTTTCTTCTTCTACCATCAGTTGATGTACTAGAGAGCGTTCCGCCAAAGTTTGATCAAGGATACATTTTATCCCTTGCTGTTTAGCATACTGGAAAAGTTCTAAAGATGCCCCATTAAAACCATAAATTACGTTAGCATCACCCAAGCCTCTTTGGAGGATGCTGTTGTTAAACGTGCTATTTGCCCAGATAAAGATAGAAGATAAGTCTTTTCCCTTTGCCTGGCGTAATTTCTGGGCATATTGATATCCTAAAATAGGAAAATGAATAACTCTGGCTGAGTTTAAACCAGGTTCATATCTCTCTAAAGCTTGTTTAAATATCTGAGGTAATCTATTAACTATAATTGGCTGCTTGAGAAGTGGTAATATGGGGATGTTGCCAGCGTAAAAGTCTGTATATAAAGTATCTAACATTCCCCATTGTTTAATCAGTAAAGGCTCTTGATAATGCTTTCTGGCACCTAACTGTGCCACAGCGACTTTAGGTTTAGGCATGGGTGTTTGGTATATTTTAGTTCAGAAGTTAGTTACAATCACATTTTCTCACTTCAAAGCTTATTTCTCCACAAAGCAGCGTCGGCATTAAGTCTTTCAACCTCTTCATTGTTCCAACCCTTTTTTTATGGAAGTAATAAGTGGAAGGGTTATAAATGCCCTGCCATTAACGGCAAGAACTCTTGCAGTTTCGTTAAAACAGAAAAAGGGGTAAAATCAGAAATGTTGAATCTCGTTACAAAACTTCACATATTCATGTAGTATAGTATTCTTATTTTGGTTCAGTAGGATTTATATTTTCCAGGAAGTTAATAAATTTTTCATGCTCTCCTTGTATTCTATCGTATTTGAGGTTAACTGGTTTATGAATAATATCCCCTAATCCAAGACGATCAAAGAGATAGGAACGCTTAGTATTGGCTAATAACATCGTTGATTGTTGATAAGCCAGGGCTATGACACATGCGTGAACTCTTGTGGCTATCACTAGAGAAGCATTCTTAATAATATTTAAATAAGAATATGGATTTAAACTTACAAAAGTATTAGGTCTTCTGTAAATTAAGGGTGTTAATTTTGTCAGGGTTTCGTGATGCAAACGAATAATCTTGATATCTTCAATATTGATAATAGTTGACGGTTGATGGTTGACTCACAAGTGTTGAATGTTAAGAAAGAGGTGATAAAAATAGCCCAAAATATGGTAAATTCTGGGCGAAGTATTAAAATAGAATAATTGATAATGATTATAAATTCATTTCCCAAGATTGTCAAAGACATCCTCAGACCGTTGC
>NZ_JANQDJ010000065.1:0-36906 GCF_029891685.1 Umezakia ovalisporum Ak1311
GCAACGGTCTGAGGATGTCTTTGACAATCTTGGGAAATGAATTTATAATCATTATCAATTATTATATTTTAATACTTCGCCCAGAATTTACCATATTTTGGGCTATTTTTATCACCTCTTTCTTAACATTCAACACTTGTGGGGTTATGGCATTTTATAATCTGTGAGGGAGAATTATTTGTGTTAACCTGTGTAGTCTATGCTACATCTGTAGTGAATGGATTCTTTGCCCGAAAGGAAAATGACGGAGCCAGGGAAAAAATTAAGAGTCTCATAGCTCAAGTCAGTTAAAGAACTACTTTCTTCTCTCTAAAAGATGACTTATGTTTTTTGTCTGTGTCCTCTGTGTGTCTGTGGTTCGTTATGACAATGTTTCACCACAAAATTATAATGAATATTTTTAGGTTGTCATTCCACCAGGGCAAAAAAGTGCTATAAACCTGTAATTGTTTTATGATTATGCCTTTACGTCAAACTTTATCAAAACATGATATTGAACTTTCTTATTTGGAGTGGAAGGAAGGTAAAAAACCTTTATTACTGTTACACGGTTTAGCCGATAATGCCGTGGTTTGGTTACGTTTGGGAGATGAGTTAGCCCCGGATTATCACATAGTTGCGCCAGATATGCGCGGTCATGGTCAAAGCAGCAAGCCAGAAAATGATTATACCTTTGCTAGTGCCATCGCTGACCTGGAAGCGCTAATGGATCATTTGGGATGGTCTTGTGCACAGGTTGTCAGTCATTCGTGGACGGGGAAATTAGCGGCTATCTGGGCGAGAGAAAATCCACAGCGTTTACGCAGCATGGTTTTGGTTGACCCGATTTTTATCTGGAAAATGCCTAGCATATTGCGGTTAACTTTTCCTCTGTTGTACCGTTACTTATCTTTTCTTAAAGGTATGGGCCCTTTTGCTAGTTACCTAGAAGCAGAAGCACAAGCTCGTCAGTTAAATCAATATCAAGGATGGAGTAGCTTACAACAGCAAGTATTTCAAGCGGGAATTGAAGAAAAAGTTGATGGAAATTGGGGTAGTAAATTTACTATTGCTGCCCGTGATGGTATTTTTGCAGATGTGATGTGCGTACCTGGTTTCATTTACCCTATTGACACTCCCACGCTGTTTATACAGCCAGAAAAAGGTCTTAATCGTCAAGAGTGGCAAATCAAACCTTATAAAACTCATTTGCAAAATTTCCGCCTCTGTCAAGTTCCCGGTAATCATTGGCCATTTTTGACTGCACCTGAAGCATTTAACCGGACTGTAGCAGCATTTCTCGCAGAATGTCAGTAAAACAACTCTGACTGAACAAATTGAAGTCTTAATTTAATCATGAGCCTTTGTATTAATCCAGATTGTCCTCAACCTCATTACCCTAATCATCATCAAGACAATTTTTGTAAAAGCTGTGGTTCCCCCTTGGAATTAGCGGGACGTTATCGGGTAGTAAGTCTGTTGAGTGACAAAAACGGTTATAGCAAAGTCTATGTAGCAGATAAACAAAATACACCAAAAATCTTGAAGGTACTGAATGAAGATTTATCAAATGACCCCGGAGCAGTAGAACTGTTTTGCCAAGAAGCATCACTTTTAAAACCACTGAATTATTCAGGTATTCCTCAATTTGAGGGTTATTTCCAGTATCAAACGAGAAATGGTTTGGTTCTGCACTGCATTGTCATGGACAAAATTGACCAGCCTGATTTGGATAGGTGGTTAGAGCAGCAAAATCATTTGATTTCTCCAGCAGCAGCCGTGGAATGGTTAAAACAATTGGTACCTGTAAATGTGGTCAATAATTCTGCGACTCATGTAACTGTACCAAGATTAACAAAAGATTCAGAAGCGGTACCTTTAAAGGCTTTATTTGCAGCGCTGTTAGTTTCTTTCGTTTTACTCAGTTTTACAGCTTTAGCGACCATTTCGCCGAGGTTTGGGACTTTGGCAACAACAGCACAATTCCGGCAAAAAAAAGGTACAGTTGATTACTTTGCTTATGAAAAAGGACGGGATAGTAAAGGTAAAATTGCTCAGTTTAATATAGCTGTTTTATCCAATGAATATAAATGGCTAGCTGGGAGTAATTTTCAAGTTCAATCAGATGACGAAGTTATTAGTGTTGAGCTTTTAAAGTTGAACTTAGAACAAGAAGGTATACAGCAAATAATGGAAGAACCTACAGAAATAATTTCTGTAGGTGTGGCTAGTTGTGGCGGTAATCCAGTAGTTGAAGAACGCCAAGCTTTAGAACGTTCTCAGCAAATTCAACGTTTAGTAACTAGTTTATTTAGCAATACTTCTAGTGTCCAAGGCTATCGTTTATTAAATCTCGGTCAATTTCAAGGCCGGAATTGTCAGAAAAATCAGGATGTAACTGCATACGCAAGAAGTGTGATGATTATTGGTGTGAAACCAGAATCAGAAGATGTAATTTTAGATGAAGCTTTACGGGATAGGCTGGAAAATAAACCTTTTGCTGATTTTAGGTTAAAGGATTATTCTTTGGGAGCAAGGGCAAGTTTTAAAACTATACCTAGTAATTGATGATGGCAGTTTGAGAAGGTAACTTGATGGTGAAACTAGCTCCTAGCCCTTCGCCTTTACTATGTGCTTCAATTGTACCTTTGTGTAATTCTACCAAATGACGGGCGATGGCTAATCCCAGCCCTAAACCATTTTCCTTGCAAGCAAAATTTGCCTGACGATATCTTTCAAAGACATAGGGCAAAAATTCCGCCTGGATACCAACACCTGTGTCACTTACCTGAAGAACTATTGAGGATTCATCACTTTTTCCCAGTCGCACCTCCACCCGTCCACCAGGAGGAGTGAATTTAATGGCGTTGGAGAGTAAATTATTTAAAATCTGTAGCAGGCGGTTAGCATCACCGAGAATCAGGGGAATAGATTCATCAATTATGGATTCTAAATGAATGCCTTTAGCATTAGCAGGAGGATAAGCAGTTTCCATGGATGCTTTGACTATGTTCACTAGTTGCACTGGGGCGACTTCTAGCTGCAACTGACCCCGGAGAATGCGGGACATATTCAATAAATCTTCTAGGAGTTTTGCTTGAGATTGAGCATTGCGTTCGATGGTTTCTAAAGCATTGTTCACAGTGTTTGCAGGTAGTTGGCGAGTCCGCAGTAATTTTGCCCAACCGAGAATAGCATTAAGTGGCGATCGCAGGTCATGAGATACCATAGCCACGAACTCATCTTTAGTTTGGTTGGCTTTTTCCGCTGCATTGCGGGCTGCTTGTTCCATTTGCAACAGGCGGTTCCGTTCAGCCTCTAATTGCTTGCGCTGGTCTATATCAGTGCTGGTTCCAAACCACTTGACAATTTCTCCTTGGTCATTTTTGATGGGTACACTCCTGACTAAATGCCAACAATAGCTACCATCACGTTTTTGATAGCGTATTTCTTGTTCGTACCCCCGGCCTGTCTCCAAGGCTTGTGTCCATTGCTGCATGACTGAGGACACATCATCTGGATGTATAACTTTTGTCCAGCCAAACCCTTGGGCTGATGCGATGGTTTCCCCAGTTAATTCATACCATTTTTCATTAACATACTCACATTCTCCTTGAGAATTGCACATCCAGACAAGTTGGGGTATGGAGTCTGACAAATAACGGTATTGTTCCTTACTTTCCCGCAAAGCTATTTCCACAAGTTTGCGTTGGCTAATGTCTGTTGTACTACCTACTGTTCGTACTACCTGCCCATTAGTATCTCTAATAATTATTCCTTGGTCCAGTACATAGCGATACTGTTGGTCTTTGTGACGCATCCTATACTCAAAACTATAGTATTTTTGAGTCTTAAAAACATCTAAGAATTGCTGGTATAGTCGTTGTCTATCTTCTGGATGAATTTTTTCTATCCACCATTCATGACTGGGATCTACTTCCTCTAAAGAATAGCCCAAAATTCGAGTTAGTCCTTCAGTCATATTCACAGTACTGTTTTTTATATCTCTGTCGTAAATCAAACAATTAACTGCTGCTGCTGCTAATTGAAAACGCTCGTTACTTAAACGTAGCTGTTCTTCTACTCGCTTACGCTCAGTGATATCAAAAGCTGTACCGACAATTTGGCGCGGCGTACCTTCAACATTCCTGTTAAATACAGTATCTCGACTACAAAACCACAGCCATTCACCGTTGGCGTGTTTTATCCGATACTCAAAATCTAGAATATCCCCATCCTCACAGGAGTTAATAAGTTGCCAATGTCCAGCCAATCCTACTTGATCTTCAGGATGTATTAAAGACGAGATAAACTCAGTACCCATATTTTGAATTTGTGAGCAAGTATAACCAAGTAGTTTGCTAACTTGACTATTGGTATAGACATTGCGCCTTGCTATCAAATCATAAACGTACAAAACTCCTGGTATGGTATCAGTAATACCTTCGATGAATTGCTGACTTTTTTGTAACTTTTCTTCTGCTTGTTTTTTTTCCGTCACATCTCGCCAAGCAGCAACAAAGCCATCCCCCATTTTGGTGATACGAATATCAATGACTTTGGCTGATTGCTGTTGCTGATTAAAAGCAGTATAAACGAGTGATTCTTTAACTAATGGCCGACCCGTTTCCACAACTTTGCAACATTCATCAAACAACCCATATTCTGGTATATTCAACAAAAATTGGCTGATATCTTCGCCTTGTGGTTTAGAACTGATTTGGCTGAATTCATAGGCTGCGGGGTTCAGATAATCAACAAGAAAGTGGAGAATTTTGCCCGTTTCATCACGCGCGGCAGAAAAAATGCCGAAACAATCCAGCAGATTTTCAACAGAAGTGCGGAAACGTTCCTCGCTGCGTTGCAATTCTTGACTAAGTTGAGCATTTTTAATTACTGAGTGAATAGTAGAGCGCAAATGCTCACCACTGGTTTGTCCCTTAACTAAATAGTCTTGGACACCACTTTTCATAGCCTGTACAGCTACAGCTTCGTTACCATAACCAGTTAACATAATTACCGGTGGTATGATTTGCGGTGATTGCTGTTTTAATTCCGCCAAAAATTCCAAACCATCCAAGTCTGGTAGTAAAAAGTCTAATAAAATCACATCAGGATGAAACTGCTGATATAGTATCAATCCACCTTCTCCCGATTCTTCTTCGAGAATTGAGTAGTTGTATTCTTGGTCTTGTAGCAGATAGCGACAATAAGCCTGGCGATCTTCAGCACAGTCATCCACAATTAAAATAGTTAGCGGTTGCGTCATAACTACTAGCTAACAGTATCAGGGAGTATTACAATGTTTAACCAATAAGTAATAAAGCTTTGAATAGTTTCCACCAATTTATTGAGATCAATTGGTTTTAACATATAACTAGCAACGCAATATCGGTAACATATTTCAATGTCTTTTGGATTAGATGATGTGGTAAACACAACTACAGGTATACATCTCAAGTTTTCATCTTGTTTGATTTCCTCTAAGATTTCTCGCCCATCAGTTCCCGGTAAATTGAGGTCGAGTAAAATCAGAGCAGGACGAGGAGATTTTTCGCAATCACTGTAAGCTCCTGCGTGGTAAAGGAAGTCTAGCGCCTCATCGCCATCGCTACAGCGAAACACAGGATTGAGAACAGCTTGTTTTTTCATGACTCGACATAAAGCTTCAAAGTCCTCGTCGCTATCTTCAATTACTAACAAAGGCTTGGCAAAATTAGCAATCATGGGTTTTAAGTAAGTGGGCGTAAATAAAGTTAGTTACAAAAGCTGGCCATCAGCCGTTAATCAGAAATTGAGCTGTGTTTAGGTTTAGTAAGATCCTTGGGTAGATTTCTGCTGACTTACTTACTCCACTGGTTGTAATGTGAAATAAAAGGTACTACCTTCACCGTAGGTTGACTCTACCCAGATTTTACCGCCATGTCGTTCTACTATTTTTTTGGCGATGGTTAAACCCGCCCCAGTACCTCCGCCATATTTACTTGGCCCGTGGAGTCGTTTGAAAATGCGGAAAATTGCCTCAAAGTGTTTATCTCGAATACCAATACCATTATCTCGGACGTAAAATGTGATTGGTAATGAAGGCTGATCTATATAACCAATTAAAATCCATTTGTCAGGTTTATCGTTGTATTTGATAGAGTTAGCAATCAAATTATTAAACACTTCACCTACTTGAACGCCATCGCAATACACTTTCGGTAGTGGTCGGGGAATTTGAATGTCTACGTTCATTTCCTCAATGCGAGCGCTCAAGAAGTCTAAACTACGATGTAAAACATCATTGAGGTCTGTTAGCTGCATAGAAAGGTCTACTCTCCCCAGACGAGAAAAATGCAAGAGGGAATCAATTAAGTCTTCCATTCGCTGGGTAAGACGAATCAATGTTTTTAATTTTTGTCGGCCTTCTTCGTTGATGGTGTCACCGTAATCTTCAATCAGGAAATTAGAGTAATTGTGAATACCCCGAAGTGGTTCTTTTAAGTCATGGGAAGCAATGTAAGCAAAAGCATCTAATTCGTGATTACTGCGTTGTAGTTCGACATTGAGCTGTGCTAGTTCATCTGCTTTCCGCAGCACTACAGCAATAATTGCACTTCTCAATTCTAATGCTGCATTCACTTCGCAGGATTTCCAAGGTAGAGATTTTAATAAAACTGTTTCCTTCCATAATTCAAAAGATTTCCGGGGTGATAAACGAATACTGCCATTTTCTTTTATTTCTACAGGTTTATTTGGGTTACCGCCCCAATTTACAGTTCGTACTACTTCTGGACGAAACCATAATATATAGTTTTTTTGAGTTTTGGAAATAGAAAGTACCATTAAACCGCTTGCGACATCCCGCAATTTTTCTGCTTCTGGGTAGACTTCAGCTAAGGAGTCAGTGTAGAAAATATCCTCATGGTGGTTGTGACTTATCCATGCGACTAAATCGTGAATATCTTCTTCTTCCGGGCTGTTACCTACTGTGAAACATTTACCATGAAAACAAACTGCTGCTCCTTGAGCATTGACAAGATTGAGGAGATTTGGCTGTTGGTTAATTAAAGCGTCAATAAAGTTATTTTCTGATGACATATACTCCACTAACTTGGAATGGCAAGATTTAACCTCGATTTTAGATTCCACGTCTTCATTACCTTCTTTAGCAGCCATTTCTAAAGATGTCATTTGCCCTAAAAATTCACAAGCATTACGAATTTCGTAGGGAATATATTTAGGTGATTGATGATGACAAGCAATTAATCCCCAAAGTTTTTCATTTTTGATAATGGAAATTGACATAGATGCCATTACCCCCATGTTGTGCATATACTCCAGGTGTAAAGGCGAAACGCTCCGTAATACTGACCTACTTAAATCTAAAGGTTCATCAGTCAAAGGATTATTTCTGGGCAAAATTGCCGCAGGCTCATAGTAAGTATTAGGTATTAGTCTCAACCAATTTTCGGTATAGAGTTTTCTGGCTTGTGTGGGAATATCAGAAGCAGGATAATGTAACCCTAAATAAGGTGTCAAATATTCTGGCTTTTCTTCAGCAATAACTTTACCATTCCAATTTTCATCAAAGCGATAGAGCATTACTCTATCGAAACCAGTAATTCTCTTAACTTCTTGGACAATAATTTGACTTACTTCTGCTAATGAAGATGCAATTTGTAGCTTTGACATTGCTACTTTTACTAAATGATAAAATTTAAAAAAACCATTGTTTTTTTCTAAAAATGTAGGTTCTAACTCTAAAATTAACAATCCATTGTAACGGTGAATAATTCCATCAAAATGTGTAGGTTTATTATTAATATTGATGGTGAATTCTATGGGATTAATAATTGGTAAATCTTGTTGATTTAAACAATCTTTTAAAAAAATAATTTGTTCTGATTCTAGGAAATAGCTTAAATTTTGATTTAGTAATTTTTCGGGAATCACACCAAATAACTGTAATGTATTATCGCTCACTTGTAGAATAGTTAAATCTGTTTCTTTTAGGACAATAATTACCCCATGTGGCTGAATAAAGCCAGGGATATGAATTGGCTCTTTATTGCAGTTGCTGATGTCAAATTGGCTAGGGATGGGAATATTGTTAATACTCACGTTTTCGTCCTGGGAATTACAAGTAGTCTTGAGACTAGCTCTACTATGATTGTATTTTGATGTACTAGTCTTGTTGGATTTGTCAAATACTCCTAATGGTTAGATTTGCATAGTCCCCAGTTCCAGCATAACGATAATAAAGATATAATTAGTGGGAATACTCCTAATGATTTGTAATTACCTTCACTAGCAGTTGACAATTCATGTAAAATTGTTGTATTTTGGCGCAAATCTATGTTTATCACATTGTAAAGAAAAGTTAAGAAAGTGAATTAATATAACAAACTATCAAAATATTTAGATTTATGTAGCTTTTTTACTTATCTTCTGGTTTATACTTAGTTCAGAGTTTCGCTTTGATTCAGCAACCCCCAATTAAAGTCTGGAAGTTGTCAAGAGCTCAGGTACCGTTTTTTGCTTCATTTGTCAATGTATAAATATTATATTATGGAACCCACATACTCGTGGGCTTTCTGCTCTAATATCTGTAACTTCTAGGCATTGGGTCAGAATTTCCAAAATCTGAAAAGCCGACTACCTTCCCTGTGGACTAATTCTTATTTTGTTTTTATTTTGTTTGGACAGTAGGGTAGCACCGCTAGATGTAGTTAAAATATATATTCAAAACCAAAAAGAAACTTCATGGGGAATAAATTCCCCTAGGGCTAGCCCCCATAAATAAAATTCAAGGACTACCTCACCGCAGTTAGTTTGGTGTAGGATCAAAACAACCAGTTGGTCACAAATAGTTATAAATAATTATTACTTTTCCAACAGTAATGGCAGAAATTATACAAGCTACTCTGGTTCTGGCTGGATTAAGGATTCTCGTAGTGGACGATGATGAGGATAGCCGCTTTTATGTTACTACAGTGTTGGCCGCCGATGGGGCGACTGTTTTCACCGCTGACTCAGCAGTAAAAGCACTGGAAATTTTACCTGGGTTGCGGCCTGATGTGTGTATCTGTGATATTGCTATGCCTGGTGAAGATGGTTACAGTTTAATCCGAAAAGTGCGAGGATTAAAGCCAGACAAAGGGGGAGGAGTCCCGGCAGTTGCTTTAACTGCTTATGCAGATACGGAGGATTCTATCCGTGCTTTAAAAGCCGGATTTCAGGTTCATCTGGCTAAACCAGTTTCCCCAGAAAACCTAGTGGCCACTATAGCAAATTTAGTGAACTTTGTCAATGACCATCGCTTTTTTTGACATAATCACCGACCTATAATGTCGGTGATTATTGAGGGTCTTATTCCCTATCCCTTTAAAGTCTCCCAATGAAATTATGGCAACTTGTTGCTATTGTGCCCAAGTATCAGCAAAGTATCCCCAGAAAAACGACAAAATTAAAACCGCTCTTCCTGTAACATAGGTAGTTATCAATTAGTTTTTATTAATCATGTCTTCAACTACTCTGACACTGAACTTGGTTGAAGGTTCCGTCTCCTTCAGTTTTACACCCCAGGCAGCACGGGAATTAAAGACAGCAACAGATGAGTTAATGGAACGTCTAAAAGCTGTGGCCGCTAAACCCACTCCAGGAGGCGGTAAAGTTACTCCTCAGCCTCCTTTAGAGTATCGCTACACTGGCGAGGTATTTTTAGAAGTTTTTTGTAATCCCAATATTTGGCCTACTCCCTTTGCTGCTAAAGTGTTGCTGACTATCCGCGATCTGAACATTCGCTTAACTACAGAAGCTGAACTGACGCGAATGATTGACGATGTTAACCAGTATTTAGAGCAAGTAAGTTAAAAAAAAATTACCGGGGCAGTTTTATGATGTTAAACTACCCCAGCTAGCAAATCTACATTCCGATAGTCAAGTTATCAAGGCGGGATTAACGCATTCGTAACTTGAAAAGCTGCATCAGTTCAGATTCTAATGTTTGTACCTCAATGGAAAACCTAAGATTTTGGATGGGGAAATATATATCAAAACTAGAGATTATCCCTCAATTTAGCCGTCGGGTTACTTGCTGTCAAATATAGACATCCAAAATAAACTCCCAATCCAAAATTTAAATCACATACTCATTAGTCGTTTTCCCATTGTTCACGACCAATCAGATCGCCAATGCGATCGCGTAATAAAAAGTCGCATTTTTCTAACTCGCATTCAACGCAAACCCACTCTCTAGCTGGAATGTATTGGCAGAGTGTATATATTGGTTGTTGGCGACTAACCACCCCCTTTTGTACCAGTCGGCGTGCTTCATCTTGGATGACATCCAAAGAATAGTAAGAATTGATAGAAGGCACCGTATTCACACTCATCGTTTTTACTCACAAAGTTTACAAGTAGATAGCATTCCCATTAATTACTGGGAAAAAACATGGCAAGGATTAGACTTGTGGCTAGGGTTTTGTAGTTTGCTATACGGAACTTATTTTATTTTGACGTTATACACATTCAAATTATCTAAAGAAATGTTAAGAATGTCAACAAATGCTGACGAAAAAGAAAGATTTACGTGAATTTGTGAATTTTGGCTGCGAAATTTTGGCTGCGAGTTGATTTTGATTGTGGATTTTGGATTCATCCTACACATCAATCTGGATCTGGAAGATTGGGGATTCCGTAGTTGGCTTTTCCCCGGCTGAAAAGCGCGGGGACTCTCCAATGGTTCGTGTTACCCCAAAATAAATCTGCTGCTATCTGCTTGCTACTACAAACTCTTTACACTTTGTCATGGTTACATTAAATCAGAGGGCATCGACTCGTGTCTGTCAACTGTTTAGCCAATTCCCTAGGGATTAATTGTTCTAAAGAGACATTGTTAATCAGTTACCTCTTCAGAAGATTCATCATCTGCATCGGTGGTATTGTCAGCTACTGTGAAATTTTGAGGCGATCGCTCGTACTCTAGTTTATTTAAAAGCGACAGCACTTTAGTACCCCTTTCTATGGATTTGTCTTCGATAAAAATGACTTCTGGTGTACGACGGAGCCTAACTCGTGAACCAAGTTCGCTACGGATAAAACCGGTTGCTGACCTTAAGCCTGCCATTGTTTCTGATTTGGCTGACTCTGTACCATAAATACTGACATAGACTTTGGCGTGTTGTAAGTCACCGGAAACATCTACATCGGTAACACTGACCATTCCTGTACCCACGCGATCATCTTTAATACCATGGAGTAGCATTTGGCTAACTTCCCGTTTAATCAACTCAGCAACGCGGGAAACGCGGCGATTAGTAGCCATAAGATCCTGCCTCCTCACAGAGGTGATACGACATAATTATAGATAAACTGGAGAAAACAAAGCTGGAATTATTCAATGCCCATAGCTGTTGCTTCTAGAGTAAGACCTTGAGGATTTGAGCTTAAACTGCACTCAAGCCCAGCATAGCCCGGAGGGTGAGACTGACAAAAACTAGGCTACCCACAAAGAAACTTAACAGAGCAATCAAGGTGACAGGGCGTTTTAACAGTGGCATTAACGGCTCAACCGTGTTGAGAATCACCCCTAACAGGATAGTAATGAAGTAGCGTGGGTAGCGAAAGACGTTATCCCAAAATCCGTCAAACATTTGAATATAGGCTGCCTTGTTATACAATTAGATTTGTTCTCATATCCATTTAATTGTAATCTATAGAGCCAAAAAATTACTAATCTCATCAAATCAAATCTGCTTCTTCAGTTATATTTTGTTATTTTAGTAGCTGATTTTTACTTCAACTGCAAATAAATGGTAGGTCGAATCTCCACAGCAACTTGCCCGCGTCCATTTTTAAAGTGGGCAGGGGGGAAAGGTCGGTTAATCCCACAGTACATTACCTATTTTCCCAAGGAATATAAAACATATTACGAGCCATTTTTAGGTGGTGGAGCTATTTTTTTCTATCTACATCCCCTGGAGGCAAGATTAACTGATATTAATACAGAATTAATTACTACTTATCGCTGTGTTAGAGATGATGTTGAAAACTTAATTTGTCTGCTGCGAGAACATCAAAACCAGCATAACCCGGAGTATTATTATGCAATGAGAACCCATGTCGGAGGTAGTGATTTAGAAAAAGCTGCTCGTCTTATCTATCTGAATAAAACTTGTTTTAATGGACTGTATCGGGTTAACTCCCAGGGTAAATTCAATGTCCCTTTAGGAAGATATAAAAATCCGAATGTTTGTCCTGAAGATATCCTTAGATCTGCATCAAGAGCACTTTCCACTACGGAAATTAAACCAGCAGATTTTACAGATGTTCTGAATTATGCCACTAGCAGTGATGATTTTGTTTATTTTGATCCACCATACCATCCTGTAAGTAAAACCAGTTATTTTACAGCTTACAGTAGCTATTGCTTTGGCGAAAGTAAACAATTTGGACTCAGGGATATATTTGCACAATTAGCCGAGCGTGGTGTAAAAGTCATGTTATCTAATTCAGATTGTGAGTTCATTCGCGAAATTTATAACAAGTTCAATATTTACACAATATCAGCAACCAGGTCTATTAATTCTAATGCCAAAAAGCGGGGCAATATCACTGAATTACTAGTTACTTCTTATTAAATCAGAATAACTGTCAATCTCTAAACCGACTTTTTCAGCACCCATGAAACCACTTACTGGTTTAAAAGGGACTAAACTCGCTAATAGCCTACATTTCCATGGTCAAAACCAGGGGCTTTAACTCGTTTTTTGGCAAGGTGATTTCCCCATATTTTTCTCTAATTATCCTCAATGAAGAAAAGTAGTAGAGGGAACTTTTTCTAGTAGTCTATGGGGAAATTGATTGGTAAAAACATCTATAATTCAAGACGTAGAGCTTGGCTGTATTTACTGTTAACACAGTTAAATGTCATTGTTGCCATTACGGATATCCCATGCTACTTCTAGCATCCGAGTCCAACGCTTTTGTACTTGTTTAGGTGTGCATTTTACAGCTTTAGCAATGGACTGATCACTCTTTTGGCTAATTTTCAAGTGCAAAATTTGTTGCTGCTCAGGAGATAAGACACTCAAAAAAGTTTCCCATTGCTGAGAATTTAAACCCAATTTGTGCTCTAAACCAGCACCTAACCATTGATGAACTAATTGCCATTGGTGATTTTTGGCGAATTTTTCCACATGATATTTAAAACGTTGTTGCAGATAGTCACGCTCACGGCTAGTGATGCCGAGAATTTCGTCAATTTCTGGTGCTGAGATATCTTGTAGTTTCAGCATCAGGTAGTCCACACAGTCAGCTTGACCTTGAGCTTCTAAGTATTTTGTCAATTCCGTAATCACGCGATCGCGCTCTGAATCTTCAGATGGGTCAAAGTTAGTTTGAGCAATCATTTGTGATCTAATCTGTTGTACCGCCGAGTTACGGTGGTAAATTTCTGCTTCTTCGCTTTTGGCTGATTCTACAGCCATTTCAATGTCAACAGTGGTTTCTTGGGGCTGACGACGGGCAAAAGTTTGGGCACGGAGGATGATTAATTGCTGATTATTCCCACCTGGTAAAGTAATGCGGCGTTTAGCATATTGCTCTGTAAATGCGATGTATTCTGCCAATTCTAACTGAGTACGGGGCTTGTAATCCGATGGTAGTTCACTTTCGCGTCGAAAAGCTTTGATAGCTTCCATGTAAAACCCTTGCAGAAAGTCTTCAATGAGATTGTAACGAGCATTAAACCCCAACTCAGAACCAGAAAGTGTCACATGGCGATAAATCATTGCACCCAGATTACTATGTAGTTCCACTCTTGCGCGTCTGGAACCCAATTGGTAGTAATACAGGCATTTTTGCAGGCGATGTCTGGCTAAATTTACTTGCCATGATTTGATTTGCCCAGACTTTTGGATGCGGGCGCTTTTATGACATATTCGTTCTACTTCTGTAGCGATGCGGTTTGATACAGCTTGTATACACTCAGATGAAGCTTTGACTTGAGCGCGCATTTCTTGATATAGCAATTTTTTCAAGCTATTTTGATTGTCGTCTAACAACTCTGATGGCGAAACATTGCAGAAAAAGGTGGATTGAAAAATTGGTAGATTTGCAAAGTTGGCTTTCATGACTTTTCTGTGAGTGTGGTATGCACCGTAACTACAACGCAGATACAAAAAATAAGGCCAGCTTTAGTTGGAGAACTATTTAACATTCTCAAAACTCAATGCAAGCACTGCTGACGTATATATGTAAGACTTTAGGCAATTCCAAAAGTTACAAAGCAAGCAGTGTGTCGCTTTTTGTAGAAGCAACCACATTGAGTATGCCACAAAGACATTTGCCACGCTGTAAAAGTGGTAAAAAGACTTGCTATATCGACATTGATCGTCATCCTGTTTTACATACTGCCAGATATTATGAGTATGACGATCTCAAAACTGGATCATTTTGATAACAGTTCACTCAAATTGAGGGAGTAGGCTGTGACGTTTGTTTGTTATACCAAAGCAGCTGCTGCTTCCCAACCTAAACCTCGCCTTGTCATCATTGGTTTGTCTCCCGTTAAGTCCAAAATCGTAGACACCTCATAAGTTGGTTCCTCTCCGGTGTCTATAATTAAATCAACTAACCTATCCCAACGGTCAAATAGCTCTACCTGGGATAGTCTAGGTTCTAAATCTAGCTCTAATGATTCATCATTTGGTGGGAGATGTGCTGAAGTTGAAATAATGGGATTTGCTAAGGATGTTAACAATGCCAAACAGACAGGATGGTCTGGTACACGAATCCCGGTAGTTTTTCGCTTGGGGTTTTGTACTAGTCGGGGAACTAACTTGGTGGCCGGCAGTAGAAAGGTGTAAGTCCCTGGTATCAGGCGCTTCATCATCCGATAAGCTGTATCACTTACAAAAGCATAGGTGGCTACATCTGATAATGAAGGACACAAAAATGTCAATGGTTTATCATTAGCTAGCTGTTTAATTTGCCGCACACGTTCCACTGCCGATTTGGCATTTAAATCACAACCGATAGCATAAACTGTGTCTGTAGGGTAGAGCATAATTGCGCCATTAGAGAGCGCTGACTTTATTTCCTCTATACGGCGGGTTTGTGGATTATCAGGATGGACAGAGAAAATTTTTGCCATATTAAGTTCTGAATGAGAGGTGGGGAATTGTGGATTCCAGGCAAAATAGAAGATTCCGTGTTATGCATCTTTTGACCGATGGATGAGTACATGACACAAATACCCAAAGATTGACATCAAAATAGTTGTGCAAGGTTTGAAAATTGAAAATAAAGTTGATTCACTTATCCATATGATTAAAGTTGCCTACCTTCAATGTCCGACGGGAATTTCTGGTGATATGTGCCTGGGTGCTTTAGTAAGTTTGGGTGTTCCCGTGGAGTATTTAAGTGAGACACTTAATAAATTGGGAATTGCCCAGGAGTATAAGCTCAGAGTAGAACTGGTGCAACGCAATGGTCAACAGGCAACTAAAGTTAATGTTGATTTGGTACACAATCATTACCACCACCACGAACATAGTCACCATCACGGGCGCCATTTGCCAGAAATAGAGAAGATCATCCTCAAAGCCCAATTGCCATCACGGGCAGAAGCTTGGAGTTTATCGGTGTTCCGCCAGCTGGCAGTGGCAGAAGGGGCTGTGCACGGCATTGCCCCAGAGAAGGTACATTTCCATGAAGTGGGCGCTGTGGATGCAATTGTGGATATTGTGGGCACCTGCTTGGGTTTGGATTGGTTGGGGATTTCCAGTAATCATGAGGGATTACCGATGCTATACTGTTCAGCACTGCCCACGGGTGGAGGCACAGTACGTGCAGCCCACGGCGAGATGGCTGTACCAGTTCCCGCTGTATTGAAGTTGTGGGAAATGCGAAGTTGTCCGGTCTTTAGTAACGGCATTGACAAGGAACTTGTGACACCAACAGGAGCAGCCATCGTTACTACTCTAAGTACAGAGTTTGGTTCACCACCGCCAATGACCATCAAACAAGTAGGACTGGGAGCAGGAACAATCAATTTACCTATTCCTAATATATTACGTCTTTGGCTGGGGGATTGCACTAATAATTCTGAAGATCCCAATGGCAATTTAGAAACTATTACTGTACTGGAAACACAAATTGATGATTTAAATCCCCAGGCCCTTGGTTATGTTTTTGAAGCCTTATTTGCTGTTGGTGCTGTGGATGTTTTCACTCAGCCTATAGGGATGAAAAAGTCCCGTCCAGGAATTTTATTAACTGTAATCTGTCATCCAGAGAATATGCTTCCTTGTCAAGGAGTTTTATTCCGGGAAACTACTACTTTAGGTATTCGGCGCAGTACCCAACAGCGTGCTATCTTACAACGGGAAATTCAATCTGTACAAATTGAATATGGCAAAGTGCGAGTTAAAGTAGCATGGGAAGGACAAAAGCAAGATAATTCTATCACCAACGTCCAGCCAGAATATGAAGATTGTGCAGAATTAGCTCGAAAGTACAATATTCCCTGGCGTGAAGTTCAACGATTAGCACTACATACTTGGTATTTACAAAATCAATAGCCATTAGTCATAAGCGGAAAAAACCCCAGTTAACGGGGGTTCTTTGATTTAGAACTAATCTAAATCAGCTGCTCTAATTTTTCTTTTTACTACCTCAGCTGTGTCTTCAGCTTGGCGTTGGAGAGTAGTCGTGGTGTCTTCAGCTTGGCGTTTGACATTTTTAGTCAAGTCTTCAGCAGTGCGTCCCAGATTTTTTTGCAGGTTTTCTACTCCGCGCTGTGTTCCCTTGATGACACCTTTACCTAATTCTTCGGCAGAACTGCCAATATCTTCACCAAGGCCCTTGACTCGTTCATCTAAGGGTGTACCTTCTTGATAATTACGGATATATTGTTCTGCACTATCAACACCCTTTTCCTCAACGTTTCTCCGCGCATTTGCGCCTAGTTCTGCGGCTTTGATATTTGCTGCTTTTTCGGCCGCCTTAGCTCTGGGATCTAGGTCGCTAAAGTTATTCATTCCCCCCTCCGGGGTGCTGAGTTGATAATTCTTTGTCGGATTGTATCGTTCTACATTAGGTGGTTGAGCGTTGGGTTGTGGTGGCTGTTGGGTTATTTCGGGACGATTACAGGCTTGTGCTATGAATAAAAATGTTGCCGCTAAAAAGACTGTTAAAATTTTAACAGGACGTATATTTTTTAGCCAATTCATAACTTTTTTCATCATGTTACTCCTGAAATGCTGGGGATTAAGTTAAACTTATGCTGCACTCAGAGGCGATTAATTGCGTCTTTAATGAGCAGTTGTTGAATTAAATTTGTGGGTAAAACAAAAATTTTACTTACCGATTTTACTTACCAACGCCTGGATTTTTTGGTAATTCAGGTGGCTAACTGCCTTGTTTTCCAAAAAACTAGATGCTTATTTAACAGTATCTTCCACTGTTTCAATGGGTTTTTGAATGCGAGTTCCTACATCTGGTTCTCGTTGAATTAAACCCCCTGGTGCTGGTGTTTGGAAGTTTTCCTCCGTGATGATTGGCAATTCTTTTTCTTTGGCAATTCTACCTATAGGTGCATCAGCCCCAGGGTAAAGTATTTGGGAGTCTCCATTTATGGCAATCAAATCTTGTAAATCTGACTGTAGATTAGCTCGATTATTTTCTTTTTTCTCTTCGGCATCAATGGCTTTAGGATCACTGGTCATTCTATATTTAGTATATTTGTCTCCACCATATTTATAAGGGTTGTTTGCGCCACCAGCTTGGACGGGAGGATTTTGGGGTTTTGCACCCTGAGGATTTGCGCCACTACAAGCGGTACTAATTATCAATAATAGACCAGCTACAAAGATGGTTAAAATCCGCCGGATTTTTAACTTTTTCCCAAAAGCTATGACAGTGGTCATCTAGCCCTCCTTTGACAGTAATATAGGCCTTTAATTTGCTTGGTTTAGTAGTTTGGTGAATCAGCAGGTTTTTGTTATTTGGTAACCCTTACCAAGATTACGAATAAAACCATAAGTTTACCTCTAGCGTAGGTCACATTATACTTGCTACTAAAAACAGACTTTTATCTAACTCTAGAGAGATATCTGGCGGTAATTAATTGAATTTTGGTGATTAAAAGTATTTTTGTTTATGCAAATGAAGAAGCAAATTTTACCCTGGCTAATTTTAGGGGGAACGCTATTTTTTTTAGGAAAAGCACTGAATGCTCACTGGTCTGAAGTGATGGCGATGCAAATTGACGCTGTGGGATGGTCAATCCTTTGTATAGCTACAGGTGTAACTTTGCTGGCACATATTTGGGGTGGTTGGATATGGACTTGGATTCTCAAGGAATTAAATCAACCTGTGCCATGTGCGGAGTTTATTCAAGTATACTTAAGAACAAATATTGCTAAATATTTACCTGGTAATGTCTGGCATCATTATGGGCGAATTGTGGCGGCGAAAAATGCTGACATTCCTGCGGGTGCTGCTACTTTGAGTGTATTGCTAGAACCTCTATTAATGGCGGCTGCGGCTTTAATCATGATTATTGTCTTAGGTAGCCAATTTGCAGGTACTACTGTTACTGTGTTGGTAAAAATATTACAATTTTTCAATTTGGCTGTGGTGCTTTGTGTGGTTCATCCCCGATTTTTAAATCCAGTAATTCGCCTAGTCTATAAGTTAAAAGGGAAAAAATCTACTAATACCAGTGAGCCTACAACTGCTTTTAAAGTTAAACGCTATCCCCTCAAACCTTTGTTGGGGGAATTGGGCTTTTTATTGTTGCGTGGTACTGGGTTTATTTTAACTGTGTTTGCCCTGACTCCGTTGCAGGTGAACCAATTACCTCTGTTATTGGGGGCTTTTAGTTTTGCTTGGTTGTTGGGTTTTGTGGTTCCCGGTGCGCCGGGGGGATTGGGTGTATTTGAGGTGACGGCCATGGCTCTTTTGCAACACCGCTTTTCTTCGGCTGTGATTATTAGTGCGATCGCTTCCTATCGTTTGATTAGTATTATCGCTGAAACTGCTGGTGCGGCTTTAGCCTTCCTGGATGAACGCCTAGGAAGCTAGGTTTTCATACAGGTTCTTTGAAGTGGGAAACATAGCGCAATGCGCCTGTTACTCAAAGGTTTTCGGCATTTTCACCATAAAAACTGCCTGTGTTCATTTAGGCAGGTCTCTTGTATTTTAAGTTTTTCAGTGGGGGTGGTGGGACTTGAACCCACACGACCTTTTACGGTCAACGGATTTTCATTCTCTCGCAGCTTTCACTACCACCGGGTTTTAACAACCTTTGGCTTTGAGAATTGGACTCTCCCTTTACCCTCGTCTTAACGTTAGGGTAGCTCCCGTCGAGTCTCTGCACCTTCCGACCACGAGTTTTGCAACTCAGCACTTGTTTCGGCTTGGCTCAGGATTGCCTTGTCTGTGAACAGATTTAGGTTTCCCTGAATTTGAGAGCTTCCACTTGAAAGATTTCTCAATCAAGGCTCAGTTTTCTAAGTCCGTAGCGTCTACCATTCCGCCACACCCCCATATTGGTGGGCAACTAGTTTTCTTTCGAGGCGGTAAATACCTCTAGTCCATTTCAGCATTAATTAGGTCTTTTGTAAAACTAAAATTGAAAGTTTTTTTTCCGCAACGGATCCGCACTTTTCAACTTTGCTTAACTAAATGACTTTTTTACTGCCTTTGCCAGTTTAGCATCTATCTCAAAAATATGCCAACAATTTTTTGAGATTTACAAAAATCAATGTCTAATCTAACCAGGCTTTCCTCTGGCTGGGGGTTCAGCCTATGATGGGAAACAGATGCACTCGATGTTTTTGTCCACTTCAAGAGAAAATCTATGATTGTAGCCCTGCTGTATCTGGCTTTGGCTGGAGCTTACCTGTTAGCAGTTCCTGTTGTTGTTATGGTGTACCTGAAACAGCGCTGGTATGTTGCTAGCTCCATTGAGCGGACTGTAATGTATTTTATGGTGTTTTTGTTTTTACCTGGGTTGTTGCTGTTATCGCCATTTGTGAATTTGCGACCCCGGCGACGACAAATTGAAGTTTAAGAGGTTGGTAGGTCATAAATCTCATGCGACGCATTGATGCTATTGGTATTGGCTTGGGTGTTTTTATTGCTGGTGGTTTGGGATATGTAGGATTACAGCTAGTGGGTTTAGATGATCTACAAGCTGGAATCTGGAGTCAAGTGTTGTTGGTGAGTGGCTTGGTGGGCTGGTTAGCTTCTTACATATTCCGCGCGGTGGGAAATAAAATGACCTACCATCAACAACGGGAAGAGTATGAAAAAGCTTTTCTCCAGAAACGCCTGGATGAACTCTCTCCCGAAGAATTAGCAAAAATTCAAGCAGAAATAGAAAAAGAATCACAAAGTCAAGTGTAAAGTTATCATTGGTCAGTTATTTTTTGTTTGTTAACTGGCCAGTGACCACTGACTTATTATTTTTTATTTTTGACTAATGACTGCAATTTCTGATTGCTTTGACACCTTAAGACGAAATCAAGAGTGCGCTTTGATTCCGTTCATTACTGCTGGAGATCCGGATTTAACAACCACAGCCGCAGCGTTGCAAGTTCTGGATCATCATGGCGCGGATATGATTGAACTCGGTGTTCCTTACTCTGACCCTTTAGCGGATGGTCCAGTGATTCAAGCGGCTGCTACCCGTGCTTTGCAACGCGGGACAAAATTAGAACAAGTTGTGGAAATGTTGCAAACTAGCACTTTGAGTTTGCGATCGCCCATTATTCTGTTCACTTACTACAATCCTATTTTGCATTGTGGGATTGACAAGTTTCTAGAAAAAATCGCTGGGGCTGGAGTATCAGGATTGGTAGTTCCTGATTTACCTTTGGAGGAAGCAGCGGATTTGCTCAAGCCTGCTAGTGAAATTGGTATTGATTTAACTTTGTTGGTGGCTCCTACGAGTTCAAAACAAAGGATAGAGGCCATCGCTCGTTCTTCCCAAGGTTTTATTTATTTGGTTAGTGTCACTGGTGTAACTGGGATGCGAAATCAAATGGAGTCACGAGTCTCAGATTTACTGCGCGAAGTTCGTAGTATTACAGATAAACCCATTGGAGTAGGCTTTGGCATCTCGGAAGCTGCACAAGCTCGTCAAGTCAGACAATGGGGAGCAGATGCGGTAATTGTGGGTAGTGCCTTTGTTAAACGTTTAGCAGAGGGGACACCGGAGCAGGGACTAAAGGCGATCGCTGAATTTTGTCAAAGTCTCAAAGCTGCGATTAAAACAACTGACAAGAAGAAAAATACTGAACTTGCACAAAACGAGAAAGTAGATTAAAAAAAATAACAGTGCTGTTTTTTTACCGTTATTTGGTGGACAATTTAGCAAATATAGTTTTGAATGTTAGCAGTACATAATAGTCTGTAAAAAAAACTAGCTAGTCCGGTCGCTGATAGTTGAGTGTTATGTGGGGTTTGAGTAGGCGAACAATGATGAGTATGAGAGTGATTAAGTCACAAGTGAGAGAGGAGCAAAGGCGATGAGTGAAAGTATGGCATTTATCGGCGGAGTCGCAGTGGCTGGACTGGCGGCGCTTGTATTGCTCAGGGGAGCAGATAGTCCCTTGCAAAGTAATTTCGCTGTCTCTTCTCCGCAGATACCAGCCAACCTAACACTGCCCATGATGCCGTCAGCCCCAATGTATCCGTCTTATGGGGTAAATCCGTATTATCCTAACCCCAGTCAACCACCTGCTGCGGCTAATCCAGAGCAACGGGTGGAAATGGAACGGCTAAGTATGCAGTTGGAACGTTTAAAAAGCGACAATGAGCAGCTAAGAGCGCAAAACCAACAATTGCAATTCCAATTCCAAAATTGGAATAATCAGCAAATCCAAGTAGCCCAACAAAATAGCCAAAAAGTTGCATCAGAAATATTCAAGCCTCAAACTCAAGAGCCTTGGTGGTCTTCACCCATCATCTGGGCAGTAGGAGGCGCAACTCTCACTATTGGTGGTGGTGTTGTAGTTGCTGGTGTATTGGCTTTATTTTCACCACGGCAGCGTCCTGTTCGGACAGTGCAAGTTATGCCTTACCACGGACCTACCCAGCCATTAGCCCCTATACGTCGGGCTGAATTTTTGCCTTCACCAAGGGTGGAAGCAAGACGAGTGGAAACGTCAGAATATGACGAGATACATTAACGGCAAATTCACTCTGTCATACATAGCTTTGAAACTACAGTGAAATTTGTAATGGCAAATTGGCAAAATCTTTCGTTATTACGTCAGTTTTTCCATTCCATGAGCCAAAAATCCCCCGGCTAAAAGCCGTGGGGACTATCAAATCAGAACTTAGGTAATTAAGCAGAGTTGATATTAAGAATTAGTGATCAGACACTTTTTCTGCTTGATTATCTGACTGAGGTGCCCCCTGTTTTAACAAGTTTTCATCTGCTTTTTGAAACAAGGGTTGTATTTTGTCCCGCCAGTATTTAGTATCAGGTAATTTCTCAGGATGATTTTTATAGTCTAAAACTTTGTCCCATTCACCGTTATCTATTGCTTTATTGATGTCATTAAATAGCGCTTCGGCTTTAGCCCAATCTTTTTGCCACTGATTAATTATGGCAACTGTTTCTTTCAAACCAGAAGAAGCATGACTAGGAATAGACTGCATTAAGGCGACGGCTTCTAGTAAATTTCCAGATTCATACTTTTGTCTGGCTTGTTGTAAAATCTTTTGAGTGTCATTGCTAGACTCTGATGAATTTGATGTATCTACTGGTTCTGGGGTAGGTTGTGGCTTAGGCTGGGGAATTGGTCTAGCTGTAATTAAATTAATATCATCTAGTGTGTTAATGGCAATGCCTTTGTCTCCCAGGCAAGAAACCCACTGTTCATTATTGGCAATTACGTCTAGGTGAGCCCAAGCTAAACCACCAGAGTCTGTTTTAACTTCTACCCATCCGCGTTTTGTGCGCTTGCCCGTTACTTCAAACCCAGTATTTTCACTAATGGTTTGTACAACATTATCAGAATTAATTGAGCTAGGTTCAGAACGTAGATTAGAATTACCTGTGACCATAGCCAAGCAGTTATTGCCATCAATATTGTTACCGGAATTAGCAGCTAAATTTTTAATGTTGGGATATACATTTGTAGCTAAAGCCGTAGCCGCACCTACCAAGAATAAACCAATTAAGAGGGGCCACGGGTCAGCTTTTCGAGATTCTACACGCACTGGTTTCACTGCAACAGGATTTGCTGGTGCCACTGCTATGGTTTTTTGCGGGGAGATTTGAGAGATAGATTGAGTAGGTTGGTATTGATGATGGTGAGTTGATCTTGGATGAAGAATGTTTTTACAAGCTTGCAGTGCTTCTGTTGCGGTTTGATAACGGTCTTTGAAGTGATAACGCACCATTTTGGTTAGCACTGCTGCTAACTGAAAGTTGACCTTTGCTAAATGTTGCCACAAAAGTTCCCCAGTGTTGGGGTCTTCTTGTAATTCCACCCCAGGTACTCCGGTTAGGGCTTGAATAGCAATAATGCCGAGGGAATAAATATCACTGTTGGGGCGGGGTTTACCTTGCCCTTGTTCTGTGGGCATATAGCCCGGAGTGCCGATGGCAACTGTAGCTGTGGGTTGTCCAGTAACCCTGACCATTGTTAATCCTAGCTGCTTTACTGCTCCAAAATCTACTAAAACGAATTTACGGTCAGAGTTGCGGCGGATAATGTTAACTGGTTTAATATCGCGGTGAATTACGCCTTGACTGTGGACAAACTCAAGGATTTCTAGAACTCCTTGCAATAGTTCTATGACTTGGCTTTCAGTCCAACGTTCACCGGGGATAAGTTCTTCTGCTAAGGTCTGTCCGGCAATAAATTCTTGTACTAAATAAAATTCTTGGTTTTCATCAAAGTAAGCCAGTAGCCGCGGTATTTGGTCATGATTGCCTAAATGCTCTAAAGTTTCAGCTTCGTTGTGAAATAAACGCTTGGCTGTATCAAAAACTCTGGGATCGGAAGTTGCAGGTTTGAGGTGCTTAACAACGCAGATAGGATTACCTGGCCGCCTGGTATCTTGAGCAATATAGGTTTGACCAAATCCTCCTTCAGCCAGGACTCTAATTAGTTGGTAACGATGGTCTAGTAGCTTGCCGATCATATTTTCCCCTCAGAGTAATTACCTGATTTTTTCTGCCGGTAATCAGTATCTAGTAAATAGCTCCAAATTTTCTGGAATGAAATCCGCTCTGTCGCGATAAAGATTTAAAAAACAAGCCCTAAGTTTGAGACCTAGGCAGTGTGGAAAGACTTTTGGGTGATGATTCACGCTCCCACTATGTTTTGATAGGGGCTTTCAACCTCTGATTTCTTACCAAAAATTCTTGGTAAGATGTAATTGTATATTTTTAACCTATCAAAAATACTTTGGAAGGGTAAAAAGCCCTGTGTTTTTGAACAGGGGATGAAAATGGACACCAAGAACTTGAGCACTGCGTTTATCTGATTTGTCGGTTGATTACCAATGCCACCTAGAATAACTAATCCAGTCACATGGCACCAGGCTGAACTAATTATGCAACCTGCTTTTATTCGTGTTGTCGATAATATTCGCAAGCATCTTGACACGTCTAGTTGGAAGGGAACTTACCACGATGTGCTGATTTGGCCTGCTAACACCACTGATGAAATAAAAGCTTTGGTCACTCAGTTGTTGCAAGAAATGGAAACTGCAACGTCAGAACAAGCAGATGAAATTAGGGCGACTCTTGCTGATTTGCCAATACCCCATCCAGGATATCATCTACGTTTGCAACGTCAAGATTACGAGGTGAATCTAGATTTGTGGGAGATTTGTTATCAAGTGTGTTTTCTCAATTACTCTTCTATGAATGAAGATGTCAATATTGATACTAGTTTAATTGATGAGATGGGTGAAGTGAATTGGCAGTCTTTGGACGATAAGACTAGGGATTTAGTTAGGCTGGCATTTGCAAATTTAACAGTAGAAAATTAAATCCAAGTGTTAAACCACATACGTATGTTGTAACCTTCAGAAGATAAAGGTAAACCCAAATATAAGGGCATCCAAAAAATAAAACCACCCACAATGATGAATGTGATGGTAACACCTAGTACCCTAATCTCACGGTAATAACTGGAAAAACACTGGTCTACTAACCAAGCGATCGCTAAAAATCCAAATACCACAGCACTCATATAGTGGTACATAAAAACGCATCTTGTGACTTTTGTCCAAGGTAATAAGTTGGCAGCGTAATTTAAAACTAAATATAGGGCGATCCAAGTCTCAACTGTAAGATTAGTAGGTAGGACAAAATGCTTTTGTTGTAACCAGGGAATGACCACTTTTAACAATAGCATTGCTGCTAAAAACAAAATAGCGGCAACACCAAACCACCACAAAAAAGGATTACCCATAGCGTGGACATCATAAATAACTTTTTTAGAAAGTGGTTCCTTAACACTCTCAGTTGCTTGGTAATAATAGGCAATTGGTCGATTCATTAAAGGCCATTTATACCATGCAGCACAGTAAGGATGCACATCAGAACTGTTTCCGCCCAACTTAAGGTGAAACTGCAAAATTTTCTGATGTACTTCTATAAATCCATATCTTCTATCTAGGTGGAGATGAGGAATCCAAATGATGCTGTAAAGTATTGCTGGGATAATTCCCAGATAAAACACCATATGCAAAATATTGATCTGGGTGAAATTTTGTATTGGTGTCTGAAGGCGAATTGCTGAAGATTTTTGATTTATTCTTAGCCATTGGTGATACCATTGACGTAAAAAAATCTTTGTTTGTCGGATTACTGTTCCAGGTGATGTTAGTTGAATTGGGATATGAGGAAAAGACTGTACTCCGCGAATAATATAAGCTGTTATCCAAATCCAATAAATACCTAGCAAAAACCATAAGCCATTCCATTTAGTAGCCACTGATGCTCCAAAACTTATCCCCGCTAGAATTAACCACCAAAAACGTTGTTGGTTTTGGTTATTTAATGCTAATAGTAAGAACAATTGCCCTAATAAACCAAAAATGACAATATAAATGTTATTTAAAGCATATCGAGATTCAACTAAAAAGAAACCATCACAAGCTGTAAATAAACCTGCTAGTAAAGCAAAGCGATGACGATGACTTAATTGATAAGCGATACCAGCGACGACTAGGGGAATAAAGGAGCCAGTAAAGGCATTTATCCAACGATAACTCCAGGGCGATCGCATGGAACCCGTAAGTTCATTGACTGTACCTTGCCCAAAAGGAAGATGACTACCAATCCAGATACCGATGCCAATAATATATTGACTTAATGGTGGATGAGCATTGAAAAATGGTTTATTGATCAGATAGTTGTTGCCAAATTTTGCGAAGTAAACTTCATCAAATACTAGAGTGTTAAATCGGTCTATTTCCCAAAACCGTAAAGCAAGTGATAGTAAAAAAACACCCGTAATACCAATCTGAAACCATTTTTTAGACATTAGTCAATAGTATCCTTTGTGAGTCTCCCCCTTACACCACAGACCGCTGAACCATCAGCCCTGAACATCCTGATTCCCTGTGTTCTGATGTTTTGGCCTGCGTTGCCGTCGCCATTGCCTCCAGCACGGCGCTTTGGGCAATCATGGTGAGTACCACAGCGTGGACAAGTCCACTCTCTAACATCTAGTGGGGGGAACAGGGAATAGGACAGAACGGTTTCAGTGTATACTGTGTCTTGTTCAGGAATCAAATCTGTAAATTTTATTTACCTGTCATCTGTCGTAACTTTTTCGCACCACCCTACTTAGGGTAAAAAATTAGCTAAAAGCATTCAAATTGACACTGTATTCTGACATTGTTAGCAATCGCCAATTAGAGCTAGCATCTAGCTCTAGGACGTACTCATGATATTGCAACAAACTAGGGCGGTGTCCCACACTAATCAATGTAGTTCCCTTGGCTTTGAGTTTTTGATACAGGTTCTTTTCATTAGCTAAATCTAGGGCACTTGTAGCTTCATCTAAGATCACATAGTTAGGCATAGTCAGCAAAACTCTGGCAAAAGCCAAGCGCTGTTGTTCGCCTAAAGAAAGTATATTAGCCCAGTCCAACTCCACATCAAAGCCACCGACTCGTTCTGGTAACTCTGCCAAGTTAACTTCTTCTAGGACATGGCGCATTTTAGTTTCGCGAATATCATTGTCAGGATGGGGGTAAAGTAACTGACTTCGCAGGGAACCCAATACCATGTAAGGACGTTGGGGTAAAAACATCATTTGTGATAGGGAAGGACGGATAATTTGACCAGTACCTGAATTCCATAATCCGGCGATCGCTCTTAGTAAGGAACTCTTACCACTACCACTGTTACCGACAATTACTAGACCTTCACCGGCGTGCAATCTCAATGGTAAGTCCCTAACTAAAGTGCGTTCATAGTTAGGAGTTAATAGGGTGACATGACGTAATTCAATCTGAGAATCTTCTGTGATGTCGATAGTAGTGATTCCTACCTCCTTTTGGTCTGTGGTTTCTAGTGCATCGGCTAATTCCCCCATCCGTTCCACACCGGCGGCAAAAGCAGTTAAGTTTTCAAATTGACCTACGACTACGGATAAAGCACTAAAAATTTGACTGAAGGCGATGGCGGCTTGGGTAAATGTCCCGAAATCCGTTTGACCCGCAAAGTAAATGGGTGCAATCACCAAGTAAGGCAGTGCGGAAACAAAATAGTTATAGCTAGTGGTAAAAAATCCTAAGTTACGTTGCCAGTTGATCAAAACATCAAAATTGCGAATTGCTCGGAAGAAACGCTGTTTTAGCTGAAGTAACTCTTGGGTTTCACCTTGATAAAAAGCGATAGACTCGGCATTATCTCGCACATGAATTAGTCCATAACGAAAGTCAGCTTCTCGTTTGAGTTGATTAAAGTTGATGCCTATTAATCGTTGACCAATCCAAGCAGTGACCGCTGTTCCTAAAATTGCATAGACCACCAACGCCACTGATAGGGGGATTGAGATAGACAATAAAACTCCAGTGAAAGATACCAGAGTAATAATTGATGTCAAAATCAAAAGTGTAAAAGATAGGCTAGTGCGAGTAAATGACCTGATATCTTCAGCTATTCGCTGGTCTGGGTTGTCAATTTTTTGATTAAAGTTCAGCCGGTAATAAGCACGATTTTGCAAATATTTATCGAGAAAATGGTTTGTCAGCCACTCTCGCCATTGCAATCCTAACTTGTCTTGCAGATAGCTATACATGACAACAATCGGAGTACCAATGACTAACAGCCCAGCGTAAAAGAAGATGAAGCGCCAAAAGGTTGATGCATCTTGAGTTTGGGGAAAAGTTGCCAGAGAAGTATCAATATTGCGGAAAATAAAGCTAATACCGACATTAATAACATTAACCGCCAATGCCAAGAGTAGCAGCAGTCCTAGTAGTCCCCTAGCTTGCCATTTTTGTTCAGAAAACCAGTAGGGTTTGGCGACTTTGACGAATTTCTCCCACAACTGAGGGTCTAATCGTTTAGTCTGAGTTGTTGTTGTACTCATTAGTAATTTATTTAGGAATGTCTAAACTTTAATATATAAATTTATTTAAGGCTTGAACTGCAAAGAAAGCAAACCACACAAATTAAGAGAGAAAAAGAAAGAAAAACAAAGAAAAAGCCATAAATTCAGTGCATAAGCGTCATAGCCCACCACTTATGGGCAGGCTAAGTTGTTTTTAGTCAGGAATTGAGTTCAGAAGCCTATACAAACCTTTGGTTGTTTATATATTTTGCTCTACTTTTGCTACTTCGAGCATGGTTTTTAAAACTGAATCTGGATTGAGACTGATAGAATCTATTCCTTGTTCTATTAAAAATCGCGCAAATTCTGGGTAATCGCTGGGTGCTTGTCCACAAATACCGATTTTGCGATGATATTTTTTTGCGGCTTGTATGGCCATTTTCACCATGCGCTTGACACCTTGGCTGCGTTCATCAAATAACCGAGCTACCAATGCTGAATCTCTGTCTATGCCTAATGTTAGCTGGGTTAAGTCATTGGAACCAATAGAGAAGCCATCAAAAACTTCTGCAAACTCTTCAGCCATAATTACATTGTTGGGTAACTCGCACATGACATAAACTTGCAAGTTGTTAATACCTTGTTTTAAGTTATTTTTTGCCATTTCGGCTAAGACCATACGCCCTTCATTGGGAGTGCGACAGAAGGGAATCATGGGGATAACGTTGGTTAAACCCATTTCGTCACGAACTCGCTGGATAGATTGACACTCTAAGGCAAAGGCTGCTTGATAACCTGGATCATAGTAGCGTGCAGCACCGCGCCAACCTAGCATGGGGTTTTCTTCGTTGGGTTCAAATTCCTGACCACCCAAAAGGTTAGCATATTCATTGCTTTTGAAATCTGACATACGTACAATGACTGGTTTTGGATAAAAAGCCGCAGCGATTCTACCTATACCTTGGGCTAATTTATCAACAAAATACTGGGGTTTATCATCGTAGAATGCAGTGATTTCATTAATTTTAGTTTTGACAAATTCATCTTTTAGCTTTTCATAGTGAATCAATGCCATAGGATGAATTTGGATTTGGTTGGCAATGATAAATTCTGTACGTGCTAAACCTACCCCATCATTAGGAATTGTAGATAAACTTAATGCTTCTTGGGGATTACCCACATTCATTAAAATTTGTGTGCGGGTACGGGGTAAGTTTTTTAGAGGAATTTCTTTAACTTCAAAGGCTAATAAGCCATCATATACTTTGCCTTCTTCTCCCTCGGCGCAAGAAATTGTCACATCTTGGCCAGTTTTTAAGACTTCTGTAGCATTGCTGCATCCGACAATGGCAGGTACTCCCAATTCTCGCGCAATAATCGCCGCGTGACAGGTACGTCCGCCGGAGTTAGTGATAATGGCACTAGCTCGTTTCATAATCGGTTCCCAGTCGGGATCTGTTCTCTGTGTTACTAATACATCCCCGGATTTAAATTGGTGGATTTTATTTACATCTAAAATCAGATGTGCTTTTCCTTGACTAATTGCTTCTCCCACAGCACGACCAATGACCAGGGGATGGGGGTATTTTCCTTGCTGGTCTGTTTTGACTAAATGATAACTCCGCAAGACGTTCCCTTTTTTCTGGGACTGGACTGTTTCGGGACGGGCTTGGACAATAAAAAGTTGATTGGTAATTCCGTCTTTTGCCCACTCAATATCCATTGGGGAGTAACTACCGTGGGTTTCGGAATAATGGTCTTCGATTAAACAAGCCCAATGTGCTAGTTGTAAAATCTCTGCATCATTGAGAGCAAATTTATTTTGTTGTGCCATGGGTACGGCGACATTTTTTGTTAATTTTGAGCCGTCATCATAGATCATTTTTAGCTCTTTGGTGCCTAGTTTTTTATTGATGATGGGGCGGAAACCTGCTTTTAACGTTGGCTTGAAAACATAGTATTCATCTGGGTTAATGGTTCCCTGAACTAGGTTTTCGCCTAAACCATAGGCGGCTGTAATTAGTGCAACATCTTTAAAACCGGTTTCTGTGTCAATGGAAAACATGACTCCGGCGGTGGCTAGGTCAGAACGCACCATTTTTTGTACGCCGACGGCGAGGGCTATGCTAAAGTGGTCAAATCCTTTGGTGTAGCGATAGGAAATGGCGCGATCCGTAAATATAGATGCAAAGCATCTATGACAAGCTGCTAATACTCCTTCAACCCCCACAACGTTTAAGTAACTTTCTTGCTGTCCGGCAAAACTAGCATCGGGCAGATCTTCTGCTGTGGCGCTAGAACGAACTGCCACATCTGTATCTGTGTTGTATTTCTGACATAATTTTAGATATGCTGTGGTGATCGCTTGACGCAAGTCTACAGGAAAAGGTGTGTGCATGAGTAGCCATCGGGCTTTTTTGCCGCGTAACCGTAAATTTTTGACATCCTCAACATCCAAATCATCAAACAGTTTGCGTAATTTTGCTTCTAGCCCGGCTGATTGGATAAAATACCGATAAGCATAAGCAGTAATCGCAAATCCTGCGGGAACCTTAACGCCTTTAGGTGTCAACTGTTGAATCATTTCCCCTAATGAGGCATTTTTCCCACCTACTAGGGTTATATCAGCAATATCAACTTCATCAAACCAGAGAATGAGCGATCGCGCTTTTTCAGATTGAGTCAATGTGTTTTCAGATACTTTAACCATCTGTATTACCTCTCAATTAGACGCTCTGGTTGTCACTTTGTTATCGCTGGGATCTTTTCCCTTTGTTTAATTCTAGATTTAAGATTTGGTCTCGTGCTGTTATATGCAACAATGTAGTTAGAAAAATTTAACATTTTTGGAGATAATAGCCATATCAGAATTTCAAATTTATGGCACAATGGCGCAACTAGAACGACTGCTACAAATGGCAGAAGATGAACTAATTCAATACAGTACAGATGCCCGCAAAATTGAAAAATTGCGCCGTAAAATTGCTTTGTCTATGTCGTTAGCCGAGCAACGACAAATTAAAGCTGAATTATTAATTACTATGAAGTATAGTACAATCACTAATATTGTCGAAGAACAAAGACAAGCAGTTGCTCTACCATTTTGGGGAATTGCTGGATTGGGTTTCTTATTTGGAATTTCTGCAAATCAACCCGTGGTTCTATGTATAGGTGTGCTGGGGTCTGTGGCTGCTTTCAGAATTCAAAAGTGGGGTTGGAAGCTACAGGCGAAGCGTTTATTGTTACAAACTTTGGAAGATATTGAAGCCCGCATCTCTCCACCAAGTAACTAGCGCAACATCCTAAGTAATAAATATGACTGTTGACTGTTAAATAATAATTAATATTACACCTTCACATTCTTATGTGTCACCACAAACAACGGTACTATGGCATCCTACCTTTGGTATAGAAATATCACCATAGCTAGTTGAAAATTCTACCCATAGATTAAATTGATTCTCCACCTGATTCAAGCAAAAGATAATTACTCCTGTGAGAATTGAATTGTACAGTAAGTATTAAGGATAAAATATTTAAGCATTCTTATGTTATTGAGAACACCAAGGTTAATATACAAATAATCTGTTAGTCATAGCCAAATAAGGAGGTAGCAATTGTGACTAAATATGACAAGATTTTTAATTCAACAAAGACCACACAACAATCACTCAGTCCAGAAGAAGCTGTAGCTGCTATGGCAGTGATTACGGAAATTGCTGATTCTTCCGTAGAAGAAGCAGATGCAGAAATTTTAGCGAGTATTATTTGGGATTTTGAGGTTTTTGAGGATTACTCAGAAGATGAAATGGTAGAAATGGTGGATAGACTCATAGGCATTGCAGAAGATGAGGGGGTAGGAACCTTATTTAATCTTGCAAGTAAAAGCCTGACAGATGACCTTGTTTTAGATGCTTTTACTGTTGGGGTAATGGTGAGTATAGATGAAGACGAACTAATTATCCCCAAACAGAAACAGCCCTATCTCAAACGGTTACAGCAAGCCTTAGAACTCGAAGATGAAGAAGCGGAGGAAATCATACAAGATGTAATTGCCGCGTATCAAGAAGTTGAAGAAGAAAACGAAATTTACTCACAGGAGGAAGAGGAGACAACAGTAGAGACAGATTATGGCCATGAGGTATATGAATCGCCATCTGGTAATTTTTCAGTTCCGATTCCTGTTGATCCAGAACAGGGAGGTAAGGTAGAGAGTCAAGACGGAATGGTTCGCTTTTGTGACAGCTTCGGTACAATGCTGAGAATTGACTACTATCCCATATCCTTACAACAGTGGGAACAAATGGAATCCATTGGACAAGAAGAATATTTGCAATCTATTTTACTCAACAAGTATGTGCCGGAAGCAATTTTTACCAATACACCAAAGGCTGAGGTGAAATATACTGAGTATTTGTCAAGTACCATTGAAGGATCTTACTTCGCGCTGATTGATTTGCCCCAAGGTGCTACAATTCTCCAGCCAGAACAAGGTGACACTGCCACCAAACTAGACGCTTACCGAGGGCTGCTGGCATTTATATGTTCTAACTATTTGTATATAGTTAGCAGCCAGCACAGCTTTTTTAACGGTGAAAAACCAAGTTCTCTCAAAGAGGAAGCTGAGGACATTAAGTATGGCATTTTAGATTTTGTCGAAACTATGGAATTTACAGAAACCGAATAAGTTAGCAATTTGTTAAGTTAGGCGATGGGGCGTTGTCTGGTGACAAAACCCCCATTGTCATAAGTTTATTGCAGTGCATTTTATTGATCTGTAAGTTGTTGTAATTACGAATTACGAATTACGAATTATCAATTTTCTCCGCAGCAAATCTAAAGCTGTGTTAGCGCTGACCTCACGAATTAAGGAACGTCCGCCCATAGCACCAAAGCGATATTCAAAACTTTTTACTTCATTATTTGGTCCCGCTAAACCGATGTAAACCAAACCCACTGGCTTTGTATCTGTTCCGCCAGTGGGTCCAGCAATACCTGTAATACTTAATCCCCAAGATGTTGACAGACTGATTTTTACTTTGATTGCCATTTGTTCTGCAACAGTGCTGCTGACTGCGCCAAATTTATCTAAGTCGTTTGGGTTAACTCCCAGTAAGTTCAGTTTGACGGAATTATCATAAGAAATTATTCCTCCCCAAAAGTAATCAGAACTGCCAGAAATATCGGTTAACATTTGCCCTAGCCCACCACCAGTACAGGATTCTGCTACTGACAAGGTTTCTCCTGATAAACGCAATAACTTGCCAACTACGGCACCTAAAGTATCATCATCAGCACCGTAATAATCTAATCCGGCGATGTCTATAAGTTGTTTTTCAATGGGTGAAATCAAATCTTGAGCAGCAGATTGAGAAGCAGCTTTTGCAGAAATTCGTAGTCTAACTTCTCCTTTACCTGCATAAGGGGCTACTGTGGGGTTGAGTAAGTTAAAGTAGGGGGCAACTTTTTCTGCTAATGCCGATTCTCCAATACCCCAAAATTTTAAACTTCGGCTGTAAATAATTTCTTTCCCCCAGCCTTGATTTTTGAGAAAAGGTACTGCTGTTTCTGACCACATCCGATGCATTTCTGATGGGACACCCGGAAAGGTGAGTATTGTTATTTCTGGGCGGGGTTGCCAGATAATACCGGGTGCTGTACCTGTGGGATTGGGTAAAATGTCTGCACCTTGGGGGGTCAATGCTTGTTTGCGGTTGGTGGGGGTCATGACCCGACCACGTTGGGCGAATTTCTGGGTGATATCTGCGATAATTTCTGGACGTTCTATTAGGGGAACGCCAAAAAAATCGGCGATGGTTTCACAGGTGAGGTCGTCAGGTGTAGGGCCAAGTCCACCTGTGAAAATGAGAATTTGCGCTCTTGATATGGCAATTTCTATAACTTGCTTGAGTCTTTCTGGGTTATCGCCTACTACTGTTTGATAGTAGTGGGGAATGCCTAATTGAGCTAATTGTTGCCCTAAAAATTGGGAGTTACTGTTGAGGATATCCCCTAGCAGTAGTTCAGTACCAACACAAATAATTTCTGCACTCATTGGTCATTGGTCATTAGTCATTGAGAAAAGTATACTTTTTTGAGTTTTGATTTGTCATTGCTAGAGGTTTGAAGTCTGGTAATTATCTTCAGTGTTGATTGTTTTTTGCGGTTAGTAGGGATGAGGTGTGGAATGGGGAAATAATGCTTGATCTCCCCATATCCCTCCTCTCATGTCCTAGGTTAAGACTGGTACAGGAATCTGTAGATGTGGATACAAGGGGAAGCGATGGCACAGTGATGCTACCCGTTGCCGACAATCTTCCGCTACTGTTTCGGAATCAGGAGAAAGCAGGCGATCAGCGATAATATTCCCGATTTCAGTAAATTCCGTTATCCCCAGACCACGTGTAGTCATAGCTGGAGAACCTAACCTGAGACCACTGGTCACAAATGGTGATTGAGGGTCAAAGGGAACTGTATTTTTGTTGGCGGTAATATTTACGCCACTCACCAATTGATCGCCCTGCTTACCTGTGAGACCAATATTCTGTAAATCTACTAACATTAAATGATTATCTGTACCATTAGACACTAATTTTAACCCACGCTTTTGCAGTTGACTTGCCAAGGCGCGGGCATTTTCGATGACTTGAACAGAATAATCTTGAAAATCAGGCTTCAGTGCTTCTCCAAAAGCCACTGCTTTAGCAGCAATTACGTGTTCCAGGGGGCCGCCTTGACTACCAGGGAATACTGATTTATCTAGCTTTTTGCCTAGTTCGGCGTCCCGGGTCATAATTAAACCACCGCGAGGGCCACGGAGGGTTTTATGAGTGGTTGTAGTGACTACATCACAGTAAGGAATGGGGTTAGGGTGAACACCGCTAGCAACTAAACCAGCGATATGGGCAATATCTGCCAGTAGGTAAGCGCCGACTTCATCAGCGATGCTGCGAAACTTTTCAAACTCGATGACACGAGGATAGGCTGAATATCCGCAAATTAAGAGCTTTGGACGCTCCCTCAGCGCCTGCTCCCGAATTTGCTCATAGTCTAGCTGTTCTGTTTCTTGGCTGACACCATAGTGGCAAACTTGAAACCACTTACCCGAAACATTAACTGGTGAACCGTGGGTGAGATGTCCCCCATGAGACAAATTCATCCCCATGATTTTGTCCCCAGGTTCGAGTAATGTCAGGAAAACTGCAAAATTTGCCTGAGCGCCGGAATGTGGTTGCACGTTGGCATGAGCTGCACCAAATAGCTGTTTAGCTCGGTCAATGGCTATTTGTTCGATTTCATCGACAAATTCACAACCACCGTAGTAGCGTTTACCTGGCAATCCTTCGGCATATTTATTGGTCAATACTGAACCTTGGGCGGCCAGTACAGCAGCTGAAGTAAAGTTTTCACTAGCAATTAACTCTAGGTGGTCCCGTTGACGCTGTAGTTCTTGGTTAATTAACCCGGCGATGAGGGGGTCTGAGTTAGCTAAGAATTCGGAATTAGTTCTAGTCACTGAAAATTATCCTTGGTGGAAATTTGCACAACGGTAGATTTGGGCTTGGTAGCACCTAAATCTATTTTGACGTTTAAGAATGTTTGACTGCTGACGACTAACTTTTTATTTAGTGCGGACTTATTCATTATCAAAATGTCAGTCCTGTTAATGCGTTAATTATGGTCAAACTTTTGCCTCAGCCTTAAATTTTACACTTTCATGCGGATATAAGGGACATTCTTAAATCTCTTGGCTTTACCCTAGATAGGTCATTATGTATGTTTTGTAACAAAAGGTTTAATATGTTTGATACGTAACATACAATAAATTAAAGTTCACTGGAAATTTTTTCTTATTAACCCCACATTGACCCAGAGAAGTTCAGGAAAATGCCTTGAAATCTACAGTTTGTACCTAACCTGGCTTTAGGAGCGTCTCAAATGTTAACTGTCAACACCTACTACAGATATTTTTCATGACCGCAGCAGGGTTAGATGTCAAGTGTCTATTCTTCGGAAACAATGGGTAATCATCAGAATTTACGAGAAGTGATGTGATGTTAGTCATTTTAATGGATGATCAAATCCTTGCCCCCGCGCAAGTTTGCCAATCTTGTTTACTTGCTGACGGTAATGGTCAACCCCGTTGGCGTGGAGGTCAACTCCAATGCGGTCAAGCAATTCGCCAATTAACTGCACAGCAATCAGAGCAGTATGAATGTCTGATGGGTTTCCGAATTGCTCATTTGACACTCCCCGGCTAACTGCAAAGCAGTGTAGCAGGAGATTCTTGCTTCCTAGAAACAGGCTTTTTGGTACAAGTACCAACCAGTCTTACTGTTTCTCCACAACCTTGAAATTCTTTGTGTATAACGGTATCTGTTGACAGCAT